>NZ_JAUBQS010000105.1:0-10929 GCF_036701355.1 Microcoleus sp. Pol12B3 | reverse complement strand
AGCAATCGTTTGGGGGTTTTGTGTTGCCGAATCTATCTTCCTTTCTCTCTGCTTAAATATCTGCGGAATGTGGGCTATAAGTAGCGCGTAAAACCCCTCTGAGAATAAGTTATATAAATTTTATAGAGTCGGGCAAGAGGTATTATAATATTTACTGCCTAGGGCAAATATTCAAAAACATAAAATCTCAAATCCGTAATCCCCAATCCCAAATCTAAAATCTAAAATTTAAAATCTAAAATCGAATGAGTTACTGCCTAAACCCCAACTGTTCTAAGCCGCAAAACCCTCCCGCAGCCAAAATTTGCCGAAATTGCCGTTCAAAACTGCTGCTGCGCGATCGCTACCGGGCTATAAAGGCGATCGGACAAGGCGGTTTTGGTAGAACATTCCTCGCCGTTGACGAAGACAAACCCTCAAAACCTCGCTGCGTCATCAAACAATTTTTACCCCCAGAAACCCAACTCATCCCATCAGCAAGCAATCGCAACAGCAAAAAAGCAGCCGAACTTTTTGAACAAGAAGCAATGCGATTAGACGAATTGGGCAAACACCCTCAAATTCCCGAACTATTAGCCTATTCCATCCAAGATAGCAGACAATATGTAGTCCAAGAATTTATCGACGGGCAAAATTTAGCACAAATTGTAGAAACAGAAGGAACATTTACAGAAAATCAAATTCAAGACTTACTCAATAGCTTATTACCCGTCCTTCACTTCATCCATTCCCACAACGTTATTCACCGAGACATCAAACCCGGAAACATCATCCGCCGCGCCGACAAAAAATTAGTTTTAGTAGACTTTGGCGCCGCAAAAATTGCCACAGGTACAGCATTACTCAAAACAGGAACCAGCATCGGCAGCCCCGAATACATCGCCCCCGAACAAGCTAGAGGCAAAGCATTTTTTACCAGCGATTTGTACAGTTTAGGCGTAACTTGTTTGTATTTGCTAACTCAAGTTTCCCCTTTTGACCTGTTCGATCCTGGTGAAGATGCCTGGATCTGGCGGCAGTATTTGGCTAACAACCCGGTGAGTGAACAACTCGGTAAAGTTTTAGACAAAATGATTGAAAATGCTACCAACCGCCGCTATCAAACGGCTGTTGAAGTATTAAAAGAAATTAATCCCCAAGTTGCGATCGATCTAGCAATTCCTCAAACAAATTCCAAGTTAGTTAAACCAGGAAAAACTGCTGTCCAGCCCCAACAGCAAAACTATAACTGGCAATGTCTTCACACCCTCACAGGTCACAAAAACTTAATTTACTCTGTGGCTTTCAGCCCCAACGGAGAAGTTGTAGCCAGCGGCAGCGATGACAAAACAATCAAGCTGTGGGGAGTTGAAGACGGGCAAGAAATTGTCACTCTCACAGGACACGCTAACTCGGTTTATACAGTAGCTTTCAGCCCGGACGGACTGATGCTAGCCAGCAGCAGCCACGACAAAACTGTCAAACTTTGGCGGATGAAAGACGGACAAGAAATCCGCACCATGATCTGTCACAGTAACTCAGTTTACGGCGCAGCTTTCAGTCCCGATGGCGAAATTATTGCTAGCTGCAGTTGGGACAAAACAATCAAAATTTGGCGAGTCAAAGACGGGCAAGAAATTCGCACGCTTGCGGGTCACACTAATTTAGTTTATTTTGTTGCTTTTAGCCCGGATGGAGAAACTCTTGCTAGTTGCAGTTGGGACAGAACAGTCAAAATTTGGCGAGTCAAAGATGGGAAGCTAATTCGCACGCTTACAGGTCATACAGACTCCGTTCGCTGCATAGCTTTCAGTCCCAATGGAGAGTTTTTGGCTAGCGGCAGCCACGACAATACTATTAAGATTTGGTGGGTCAAAGATTGGCAAGAAGTTTTAACTATCACAGGACATTCTTGGTATGTTGATTCTATTGCTTTTAGTCCCGATGGCGAGATTCTGGCTAGCAGCAGCAATCAAACTATCAAGATTTGGCGAGTGAAAGACGGTCAAGAAATTTGTAATATTGCTGGTCATACTAACTCAGTTTATTCCGTTAATTTTAGCCCGGAAGGAGAGTTTTTGGCTAGCTGCAGCAGTGACAAAACTATTAAGATTTGGCAAAATATGATGTATGTTTAATTGCCCATAATTAAAGGTGTAAGTTATGATAAAGATTGTAACCAAAAGATTTCTGCTGCGTGACTTTGTAGATTCCGATCGATCGCCATTCTTGGACTATCAAGCCGATCCGCGCAACCAGACATTTTACGAACCAGATCGGTCTAGTCCCGACCAGGCCGCACGCCTATTCGAGATGTTTCAGGCATGGGCTGACGATCGCCCTCGACTCAATTACCAACTGGCGATCGTACAGCGACAGGAACCTTACGCCCTTGTCGGTTGCTGCGGACTGCGGGGAAGATTGTCTGAACCTGGCGAGATGGAATTTGGTCTAGAACTAGCACCAGCCTATTGGGGGCGATATGCCTACGCGATCGAGGTTGGGCGTGCGCTGCTCGACTTTGGGTTCACAGAACTCGATCTGAAGGCGATCTCCGGGTCTACCGTGAGTGCAAATACCCGGATCGCTCGGTTGGCCGAGTGGATAGGAGCAGAGGTGGTGGCTACCCGCCCAGGGTCCTCATGGATGTCCGATCGCGGTTGGAGCGAGGTCGATTGGCGAATTGCACGGGCGCAATGGGAGCATCGTACTCTGCGGCACGGCCGATAATATATTTTTGTTTTGTGAAGGGTTTATGAATGAGACAGCAGCCAATCAAATCCGTCAGCAGGTAGAAGCTGTGTACCGATCCGAGTCGCGCCGCGTTTTAGCCACCCTGATCCGCTTGCTCGGTGACTTCGATCGCGCCCAAGAGGCGATGCACGAAGCCTTCGCTGCGGCCGTAGCGCAATGGCCCCGTGACGGCATCCCCGCTAACCCGCGATCGTGGCTTGTATCTACGGGTCGCTTTAAAGCGATCGACACCATCCGCCGTCGCGCCCGCTTTGATACGCACTTGGCAGAACTCGCTCAACAACTCGATCCGAGTGACACCACAATCGAGGATGACGAGGACGTTGAGGACGATCGCCTGCGCTTGATTTTCACTTGCTGTCATCCGGCCCTGTCGCCAGAAGCTCAGGTGGCGTTGACGCTGCGGGAAGTCTGCGGACTCAGTACCGAGGAAATTGCCAGCGCCTTCCTGATTGCTCCCCCCACGTTGGCGCAGCGGATCGTGCGGGCCAAGGCGAAAATCCGCGACGCGCGCATTCCTTATCAAGTGCCGTCGAAAACCGATTTGCCCGATCGATTGGACACCGTGCTTCAAACGATCTACCTGGTGTTTAACGAAGGGTACGCGGCCTCATCTGGCACAGCGCTGACGCGGGCCGATCTCGCTGACGAAGCGATCCGTTTGGGACGGCTGGTAATGGAACTGTTGCCAGACTCCGAAGTGATGGGACTCCTGGCGCTGATGCTGCTGCAAGAATCGCGGCGCACCGCACGCACTTCCTCTACAGGCGACCTCATCCTTCTAGAAGACCAAGATCGATCGCTCTGGAATCAAGCACAAATTTCTGAAGGCAGGTTACTGGTGCAGCAATCGCTATCATCAGGACGGTTTGGTTCGTACACGCTTCAGGCTGCGATCTCAGCCGTGCATTCAGAGGCCAAGAGTGCTGCTGCAACGGACTGGGCGCAGATTGTCGGCTTATACGACCTGCTCGTGCAATTAGAGCCGTCGCCCGTTGTTGCCTTAAATCGGGCGGTGGCAGTGGCAATGCGCGATGGCCCCTTAGCGGGACTGCAAT
This sequence comes from Microcoleus sp. Pol12B3, assembly GCF_036701355.1. NCBI lineage: Bacteria > Bacillati > Cyanobacteriota > Cyanophyceae > Oscillatoriales > Microcoleaceae > Microcoleus > Microcoleus sp. Pol12B3. The sequence goes on along the minus strand of NZ_JAUBQS010000105.1, from coordinate 7,138 downwards.
CGATCGACCAAATATTAGCGCGTGGCGATTTGGCAGACTACCATCTGGCACACTCCGCGCGAGCCGATTTGTGTCGGCGGCTGGGCAGAACGGCTGATGCCAGAGAATCCTACCAAAAGGCGCTGGCGATCGTGAAACAGGAACCAGAGCGTCGTTTTCTCGAAAAACGCCTTCGCGAGTTAGGCTGAAAAAATTTTTTGCTTTGCTGTCGATTTGCAGCTTCGCCGAACGACTACTAAATGAAGGCGACTATCTCAGATCGAATTTGGGAGTAACGATGAAATACATATTGCTGATTTACAGCGACGAAAATGCCTGGACTGAAAGCGAGCGGCAGCAATGCTACGCAGAGTCTTTGCAGCTAACCCAAGAACTGCAAGCGAACAATCAATATTTCGGTGCTTCGCCGCTGCACTCGATCGCCACAGCAACCAGTATTCGAGTGCGTGACGGCAAAAAACTTGTCACCGACGGGCCGTTTGCGGAGACGCGCGAACAACTCGGCGGCTACTTTCTGATCGATGCCAAGGATCTTGACGAAGCGATCTCGATCGCAGCACGCATACCAAGCGCCAGTAAAGGTACGGTTGAAATTCGCCCGATCGTGGAACTGTCGGGCTTGCCATCAGACCAGTAGTTGCCGTCAATACCGCTCAACGCAAAGTTCCACATCCGCACTGACAAACTTTTCCAGAAAAAATGTTCAACTTGTCGATCGCGCGCACCTCTATTCGACTAGATGGTAGAGCAAGGGTTAGCAGTTTTCAATCTGCGCCCGGAAAACCAATCGACATCAATAAGGAGATACCGCGATGACTGTGACAACCGAAACCACCAAAACACAAGAGGAAGCGCAGATTCGACAAATCATCGCAGATACGGCCAGTGCCATCTGCGCCAAAGACATCGATGGCATCATGGCGCACTACGCCCAAGATGTGATTATTTTCGATGCAATACCGCCGTTCCAAACCAAAGGTGCAGATGTATTTCGACGGACGTGGGAGGCGTGTCTGCCTTGCTTCCCGGACTCCTTCGGGATTGAGATGCGAGACCTCAGCCTCACCGTGAGCGGTGATTTGGCGATCGCGCACTGGCTTTTTCACTTCACAGGGATGCCAAAAGATCACCCTGCGGCGCAGATGTGGATGCGAATGACCTCTGCGTGCCAGCGGAAACAGGGCCGATGGCAGATTGTGCACGAGCATTGCTCTGTCCCCTTCGATCCAGAAACGTCTCAAGCCGTTTTCACGATCGCACCTTAGCCCAGCTCAACAACCACAAACAAAAGGAGATTTCACGATGAAAGTCATGGTTCTAATCAAAGCTACCGAAGACTCAGAGGCAGGCGTCATGCCCAGCGAACAGCTTCTGACGGAAATGGGGCAGTACAACGAAGCATTGGTCAAGGCGGGAATTATGCTCGCTGGCGAAGGGCTACATCCCAGCTCAAAAGGAGCGCGGGTGACGTTTTCAGGCACAAATCGCAGCGTGATTGACGGGCCGTTCACAGAGACAAAAGAGCTGATTGCCGGATTCTGGATCTGGCAAGTGCAGTCGATGGAGGAAGCCATCGCCTGGGTCAAACGCTGCCCCAACCCGATGCCAGGAGAATCCGCGATCGAAATTCGCCCGATCTTTAGTGCAGAGGACTTCGGCGAATCCTTGACGCCGGAACTCAGGGAACAGGAAGAACGCATTCGGGCGGGGGCAGAACAACTCCAGCGTTCTTGAGGGCATCAATACTGCCTAACTTTTCGTCCGGCCGTCACATCATTTCCCGTGAATGGATTGCTCGATCGACTATTAACCAAAGGAGTACATGATGCAATCGAATATTTATCTCTTTTTTGATGGTGAATGCGAAGCTGCATTTAAATTCTACGAACAGTGTTTAGGTGGCAAAATCGACGGGATGATGACCTATGGGGATGCGCCCATGTCTGAGGAAATTCCCTCCGAACAGCGCGATCGAATCATGCACGCCAGCTTAACTGTTGGTGGAATGGTATTGATGGGTTCTGACACTCCACCCGATGGCTTTAAAAAACCACAGGGATTCTCTGTGAATCTTCAATTTGACTATCTGGTCGAAGCGGAGCGGATCTTTCAAAAATTGGCAGAAAACGGAACGGTAAAGATGCCATTCCAAGAGACCTTCTGGTCTACCCGTTTTGGAATGCTTGTCGATCGATTTGGCACACCGTGGATGATTAATGTCCAGCCAGCTACCTAACCCTTTCAAGTTTGCTCACAGGCTTTACCCTTCAATTCAAACATTAGCGAAAAATCGTTAATGTTTCACCTTGCGATCGAAGTTAAAAAGGAGAAAACATGGCTACTAAAATTTTCGTGAATTTACCCGTCAAAAATCTCGCTCGGTCTGTCGAATTTTTTACTAAACTTGGATTCAGTTTTAACGCCGAATTTACTGACGAAACTGCCACTTGTATGGTTGTGAGCGAAGACATCTTCGTCATGCTATTGACAGAAGCCAAGTTCAAGGAATTTACACCCAACGCAATTTGCGATGCCACCAAGAGTACAGAAGTGCTGGTGTGCTTGTCTTCCGAGAGCCGAGAAGAAGTGGATAAAATGATTGGCAAGGCAGTTGCTGCTGGCGGAACTACCTACAATGAACCCAAAGACTACGGATTTATGTATGGTCATGGCTTTCAGGATTTAGATGGCCACATTTGGGAAACTGTATTCATGGAACCCAGTGCAGTCAATCAAGGTTAGGCATTTTCTATCTGCTTCGTGAAAACAATACAAAGCTCTTCTCAATGGGTCCAAGTTAGCGATCGCATTGAGAAGAGCGATCGAATATCCAAAAAGACCGCATAAACCATGAATTCATCATCTAAACCAGTTGGCTACAACTGCGTTTCGCCCTATTTCGTTGTCGGTGGTGTAGCCATTGGTAACAAGTTAAGCTAAGAAAGCATTTGTCAGTCAGCAATTATGCTCAACATTTACTCGGATTTTGGGCCCAAAACTGAGATTTGGGCGATCGTGCGATCGTGCCGAGGGTGATATTTATACCTACTCCCTCTTAAATCGTGAATTTTCCACTCCTAAAAAAGCAGTTTTTTTGAGTAATATTACTGATTGACAAATGCAATTAAGTCTTAACTTGTCACCAATGGGTGTAGCAGAAACATCGCATTTCTCATCTGAGTATGGGGAGCGATCGAACTGAGGCGGTTCCCCAATGAATCGGAAAAGCCGATCGACTCTGAAGTCCGCATCAACGATACGGTAGTGATGATTGCTGAGGTCGGCGATGGCTGGCCATCCTTTTTTAAACAGAAGTACGATCGCCCTTCCTCCACCTCTTCAACAACTCCGGCGTCACCAGCCCTTGCGGAAAAAATATCGTTCCCAAAACTATCAACAACCCAAACACAATTAACCGCCCATCCCGCAGAAATTGCGCCAACCAAATCGGCAATCCCTGAATAGTTGCTATCCCCCTCAAAACCTCGGGTAAAGCAGTAAACACCATCCCACCCAAAACTGCTCCCAGAAAAGTTCTGCTACCACCAATCAACACAGAAGTCAAGTAAATAATACTAGCATCAAAAGTACCTTGACGGGCGTTCCAAGTATTGAGGAAATGAGCGCTAACGGCACCCACAACCCCAGCTAAAACAGCACCTAACGTGAAAGCCAGAACCTTATAAAAAGTTGGGTTAATGCCGATCGCATCAGCCGCCAACTCATCAGCGCGGATCGCTGCAAAAGCCCGCCCCACCCGAATCCGTTCCAGCCGATAGACAATCGCCATACTTACCAACAGTAAAGGTAGTACAATCCACAAATACTCGATCGGCGTCGCAAACGGTTGCGGAATCCCAAAAATGCCAACTGCGCCGCCAGTGATATCTAGATTCAGCGATAAAACCCGCAGAATTTCCACAAAAGCAATAGTGGCGATCGCCAAATAAATCCCACTCAACCGCAGCGCCGGAATTCCCACCAAAATCCCCAGGAACCCCGAAACAAACCCTGCAATTATCATCTCTAATAACAGCAAAGGCAGTGGAAATAAACCCCCTGTGGTTTGAAACACCGTCGTAGATAAAATCGCCGCAATATACCCACCCAAAGCATAAAAACCAGGGCTAGCCAGAGACAACTGTCCAGTCATTAAAGGCAAATACAGCGACATTCCCAACATTGCACCCAGCAACATCGAGACAATCAGAAACCCATAAGTAGTAAAAAATTCATTCATAACTTTTTTTATTTCTTAGTCTCTTAGAGAGGGACTCAATTTGACTCTTAAGAGATTTAAATCGCCGAATTATCTTACACCTTCTGAATCAAACACCTCTATTTATTAGTTTTTTGAAGATAGACTTAGTTTGACTCTTGAGCGATTTAAATCGCCGAATTATCTTACACCTTCTGAATCAAACGCCGTCCAAACAAACCCTGCGGTCTAACCAATAGCATAATAAACAATATAGCAAAAGCAACAGCATCCTTATAAGCGGAAAAATCACCAGGCACAAAAGCTTCCACCAAACCAATTATAAAACCTCCCAAAACTGCCCCTGGAATACTCCCCAACCCACCAAGTACAATCACCGCCAAACCTTTCAAACCAAAAGCAATACCAAAATACGGCCCAGCAATACTCACACTAGAACCCACCAAACTCCCCGCCAAACCCGCCAGAAAACTGCTCACAAAAAACGTCAACACAATGTACCTATCAGTATCAATCCCCAATAAACTAGAAGTAGTCGCATCTTCAGCCACAGCCTGCACTGCTTTGCCAAATTTAGTAAAATTTATTAAGTAAGTTAAGACAGCCACAATCGCAACTGATATCGCAAAAATTACTATTTGAACAGTCCGAATCGGAATTGGTTTATCCGCTGTACCGAAGTTAATGGCAGGCGGTAAATAACCGTAAGTGTTAGCAGGAAAAGTGTAAATTTCCGCACCGACAAGATATTGGATGATATTGGCGATCGCAACAGCCACACCCAAACTAGAAACCACAGTCAGCAGAGAATCAGAATGTCGTCTGCGCAAAGGCAAAAAAGCCACTCTTTCAACAATTACTCCCACCAAACCAGCCATGACACTTCCCAAAATTAACGCCACAGCAAAAGGCAAATCCACGGGAATTCGAGCGTTAGACCACAACCCATTAAAACCGAAAGCACCTCCCATCAGCGCATAGGTGAAATAAGCACCCAACGTAAATACTGTACCGTGAGCAAAATTAATAATTCCCAGAATAGAAAAGACTAACGTGTATCCCAGGGCAAAAATAGCATACACGCTGCCGATCGACAAACCATTCAAAAATTGTTGCAAAAACAGAGTTAAGTCCATTACAGTTAAGAGTTGAGCATCACACCAAAATCATTCAACAACAAATACGTCCGCGATTTTCCCTCTTCCCTCTTACTTCTTCGGTCTTCCTGACGCCTGTTATATCCCTTACATCTGTTACAAAATCAGTTTGCCAACTTCCCTTTCCCCTCATTTCAAAAAATCAAACTTACCATTATTGCCATCAGCCTCCATCTTAATCCGTGCCACATAAAACTCTTTCTGATTAATCTCACCTTCAGCCGTAAAAGAAATTTCCCCCAAAGGCGTATCGTACTTACCACCCAACAACTGCTGATTCAAATTTGTACGCAACTCGGCCAACGGCTTTTCGCTAACCTTAGATTTAGCATTAATTGCCTTTAATGACTCAACAAAAACTTGTACGCCAGTAAAAGCCTGAGCGCTAAACTGAGGCGGTTCTTTCTTGAATTGAGCGCGATAAGCATCGCGAAAAGCCTTATTAACTTCATTTTCGTACTCCGGGCTGTAGGCTTGGGCAATCAAAACCCCATCGCAAAGAGCCTTGCAAACAGGAAATACATTAGAAGTATTCAGACCGTTGCCTCCAATGATAACGCCTTTATATCCCAACTCCCGCAATTGCTTAATTAAATTGCCTCCATCGGCGGCCAACCCGGAAATAATTATCAAATCGGGGTTGACATTTATTGCGTTAGTAGCTTGAGATTGGAAATCTGTATCAGTAGTCAAGAATTTTTGGACTGTTGCCAATTCCAGTCCCATATCTTTAACAGTAGTTTGAAAAGTTTCAGTCTCAGATTTGCTAAAAGCATCATTCTGAGCAAAAAACACGGCTACTTTCTTAATATTGGGATTTTGCTTCAGTGCAGCTTTCACCGCATTAGGTGCTACCACAGCCACAGGCGCGGAGACTCTGGCCACATAATCGCCAATCTGGGGAATGCCTTTAGCGGTATTGGAGGGTCCGAGTACGGGAACTTTTGCTCGCTCGGCGATCGGATCGGCACTAAAAGCTTGTTGCGAGAGGGTAGGCCCCACAATACCTACCACTTTATCCTGATTGATCAGAGTATTGAAGGCATTGATCGTTCCTTGTTCATCTCCACCGGTATCTTGGAACACCAGTCTAATCGGCGTCCCATCCACACCGCCCTTATCGTTGAAATACTTCTCAGCAATTTTCGCCCCAGCCACCTGTTCCTGACCCAGTAAAGCCACATTGCTAGTTTGGGCTACCCCTATACCTATAGATATAGTGTTGGAACTTCCCCCAGGCGAGCTCTCTGGGGAAGCACCGGGAGATGGCGAACTCGCCGGAGATGCTGTAGTGGAGGTTTGGGGAGTGTTCGTCTGACTGCAAGCGATCAGCAGTGAAGCGCAGGTAATGAATAAGCCACTAGGGCGGACTGTAAGTTTTTTCATGAGCGGGCGATCGAACATATATATAGAACATCTACACGTAGAGACATTCTACCCATGCGCGGTAGATACTCCCCCCAAAAGTCCCATCTTGCAAAAAAAAAGATCCCTTCCCGGAAAGAGGAGTCAGCCAGCGGAGGCAGGATCGGGAATAAACAGCTCAAATCGTTGGTGCGTATAGGCTACAAACAAACTCAAAAATATTTTCGCAAAACGCTTGACAACTCTGGGGAGAGTTGATACATTAATAAAGCGCCAGAAGAGAGGCGGTTCAAACAACCGCGAACTCAAGGCAAAAAACTGAACCTAGAAAAAAGAATAGTTTGAAAGCTTAAAGCACTATTAACCTCGTCAAAAAAATCAAGATAGAGAGATCTAG
>NZ_JAUBQS010000015.1:6747-130491 GCF_036701355.1 Microcoleus sp. Pol12B3 | reverse complement strand
CTGCCATTTTTTCAGAGGGGTTTGAGAGCTATGTCCTTGATTTTATCAGGATTTTGACTCTGTTGTCACCCCGTCAGCTTACAGTGAGAATTGGTATTACTTCTTTCCTAGCAACTCTGCTTTCTTTAGAAGTAGTTTCAGCCTGCTTGGCAACAGTTGATTGAGATCCCAGCGATAACCAAGGTATTTCAAATGATTCCAGGGGTTCAGGAAACCTGTATGAAGATTAACAAACTCTGGCTGGGACTTACCGTTACGGGCAACCACAAAATAGGGTGGTTTGAGAGAAGGATCGACGTGATTGAGGGACATATATTCAATCACATAAGCCCAGCGGGTTTCCTGCGAAACATTAGGTGTTGTACTGTGAAGTGTCAGCGAGGAAAACAAAACAAGATCCCCCGCTTCTGCTTCAATAAAGAGTGGACTGTCAGGAGTTCCATCATACACAGCATAGTTACCTTCAAATTTGTGCGGCAGCCGTTTTTTGTTACTGCCCGGTTGTAACCACAGCCCACCATTTTCGGGGGTCATTCTGGTAAGTGCAATCCACAGTTGGTAGTGATTATCCTTAAGGTTGCTGTAGCCATTGTCCTGATGCCAAGGAAAGGTTTCTGCTCCCGGTCCTTTGGCTACTGCCTGATCCCACCGCACCCAGAAATTTGGACCAATGAATTGTGCAAGCAGTTCCACCAGTCGGGGTTGAGAGATGAAGTTTTGGATTTTTTCACTGTATTGGAATAGCTGACTGTGAAAAGTTAAGCTTCCTTTATTCAGATTCTTGTCAATGTGCTTCGGATCGGCTTCTTTAATATCCTCGATCAGTGTTCTCATCTCGGCTTCTGAAAAAAAACCCGGAACTTAACATATCCATCTTGATTAAACTGATCGATTAATTTTGTCTGTCCCATCTGCTTTACATCTTGAATCAATTTCTCGGTTTTAAACAATGTTTGGTACAAATTAAAAATTTAGTTAATTTGCAACAGAGACGAAGCAGTCATAGCAAAAATAATTGGCAAACTTGTAACTTTAGAAATCCGGTTTTTTGGAGAAACCGGATTTTTATATCTAATTTTTTTTGCCTGTCAGCTTAATTACTAACCTCAGCCATTTCAATCACGCGACCGTCGTAATCCTTGACCAAAAAATTCAGGGGCTTTTCGCGGCGAATTTTATAACTAATTCCGCGAGTTTGTACCCTCATCAATAGCTGATCCAAACATTCGCGATCGAAACAAACGTGACGCGGGCGATTTTTTTCTCCTACACCAGCGCCGCTAATAATGTGCAGTTGGGTATTTTTCATCAACTGATACCACAAACCCTCGGGACTCCCCATGGTTTGAGAGCTCGTTGCCCTCCCGACATTCGGCGACAAATACAGCGGATCGATACCAGTTGTCCCCAAAGTTTGCTCGTAATTGTAGTAGTAGTGCAGCGGCACTTCTGCTACTGGCAGGTTTAGCATACCTTCATAGAACTCCCTCGCTTGTCCGAGATCCGATACCATCACCGTATGTACCTTCGGAGCACTGGTGAGAAACATCCACATCGCCCCCGCATAGGCGGCCAGCAGCATCACCATAATCCCTTGAGTCGAAAACAAGCTGTCCAGGGGCAGGGACGGCAAAAAAGAGCTCAAGTACAAAGGCCGAAGTCCAAAAGCAATAAAACTAACTGCTAGAGTCATGAATTATAAGAAAGGGTAAACAACGAAATTTATCAAGATTGCAGTCGCGATCGCCCGCGAGACTTAAACTATTAGCTTAGCCATCTATGTTAGCAAAAACTAGCGGTTAAGCCCTACCCGATGAAAGTCTTTGTATACGGCACACTCAAACCGGGGGAGTGCAACTACCTCCGCTACTGCGAAGGAAAAGTTGTGGATGCTTGCCCCGCGATCGCCCGCGGTCAACTTTTTGCCCTGCCGATCGGCTATCCTGCGATGATGGCCGGAGATGGCACAGTCTGCGGTTTTCTCCTCTGTTTCGCAAACTCTGCTATTTTGGACGATTTAGACCGATTGGAAGACTATCATCCGCTGCGGGAACCGACACAAAACGAATATCAGCGACAGGAAATCGAAATCTTCGATCGACACCTCAAACCTTTAGGCACGGCTTGGGCTTACTTCATGTTACCCGATCGCGTTCGTTCCCTAGGAGGCATCTGGCTGCCCGACGGCAGGTGGGAAAATCGGTTTTTCACCAAATAAGGTGGTTAATGCCGATGAGCTGAGGAAAGTGCCATTGCAGTGGGCGAAGGCGGCTCGAACCTGTAACCGTAACCCCGAATAGTTTTAATAAACTGCGATCCAGTAGCATCAACTTCAATCATTTTCTTGCGAATCTGACCGATATGTACGCTAACAACTTTCTCTTCTCCTGTGTCGTTGCAGTTCCACCCCCAAATTTTTTCAATTAGCTGTTGGCGACTCCAAGATTGACCGGAATGACTTGCCAAAAAATACAGGATATTAAATTCCAAGGCTGTTAACTTGATAATGCGATCGTTGAGTGTTGCTTCCTGGCGCGCTGAATCGATCGCGAATTGATCGAATACAATACGTGATGGAGTCACAGGTCTCATCCGTCTCAACACAACTTCTATACGAATTGCCAACTCTGCCAAACCAAAGGGTTTACAGATATAATCATCAGCACCTGCAGACAGGACTTTAAGTTTATCAGCTTCGTCTGTGCGGCTGCTTAGCATGATCACAAAAACATTAGTACGGCGCTGCATTTCCTGGCAGAGGTGATAGCCTGTAGTATCCGGCAAATTCCAATCGAGGACTACTAGCAGTGGCTTTAGTTTCTCAAACAATTCTAAAGCCGTCTCGCCATCTGCTGCCGAATCTACTTGATATTTCTGAGTTAAAAAACGATGAACTAAAGTGCGAATGGATGGGTCATCATCCACAACTAGAATCTTGGGATCAGTATCAGTAGTCATCACAAAAAAATATTTTTATTGTCAGTTGAAACTTGGCAATTACAGTACAGCTTTAGTCAAGCATAAATCCCAGCTCGCTCCAAATAACTGGCAATTCTTCAATTAACTTAGCTTGGAGGTCAAAAGGCTCTCCCATATCCCAAATTTTGACTTCTAGACGTTCGTTAAATACGGTTATTTCAAGGCCGATCGGAGTTTCAAATGGCAGATTTTTGTGGGCGTGGCGAACAGCATTTGTAAACCCTTCTATCGTAGCAAGTTTGCACTGCTGCAAAACTGCTTCGGGAATGGGTAGATACTCTAAAAAACTGCTCGACCCACCATAAAACTTGAACAACACTCTTGAGGTCAGTATTGAGTTGAAGGTGAATTGTTTTAATTGGCTGGTTATAAGTTTGACAAGATTGGTAATTTCGTTGCTTTTTCCACTCCAAAATAAAGGCATTCCACCAGTCAAGTACCCGCTTAAAATAACCAGATTGAGGCGGAGGTTGGGGTGGTATTATACCTGGATGAAAATATTTCACAATTAATAGACAGTTTCGCTCGTCAGAAGTGCGTGTATAGCTTAGCTTATGGGCAATTTTGCTAATAAGTTTTATGCCTATTCCACGGGAGGGAATGTCATTTATACTATTTCTCATGTTGCTATCCTTTCTCATTATTTAATAGGTGATTTTTAGAGACACAACAGAATGGCATTCTGAAGAGCTAATTTTGCCTGATTTATGCCTGACTTTTCCCGTATGCCGTGCAGTTGTTGTCAGGATCATTTTCTCTTTGTTGCTGGGGTCTTGACAAACTCAGTTTGCGATCGCTAAACTGATCTAAAATTGACATTGACAATTAGAAAAGTAAATTATATAATGACGACCCTCAAAGCCTCTGAGGAGGGATTAGTAAAAATTAAGCAAGCTAGAAGAGAAAGGGGCTCGACAATAGAAGACCCCAAATGGTTAGTAGAAGCTAGTCAAAAATTAGAACCCGATGGAACTTGGACAGAGGCAGGCCCCTATGCCGATGGCCTGTCGCTGCCAACTTGGAGGCGCTTTTTAGCAGGAAGAGAACCCATTAAAGCTAATGCTTTCAAGGCTTTTTGCACGGTTTTGCAGTTGAATTGGGAAGAAATTGTCGATCGTCATCCTGTAGCCCCCTCTTACCAAGGGAGGGTTGGGGAGGTTAGAGATTTTTGCCAACAGCCTATTGATTCGGTAGTGGAAGAGATACGGCAAAAATGCCACAGCAAAATCCAACAGCTTTACAGCAAAATGCAACTGTTGGATATTGCACAGCCCGTTGAGGTCAGCAACCTCTACGTTGAAGTCAACATTTTGGAGGAAATTACCAGTTGGCAGCCGGGAGAAATTAGCGATTTACTCAGAGGCTTCAACCCAGATGCGGATAACTTTAACCGCTTAGGTTTAGGTAAAGTACGCCAGAAACGAGTACCAGGATTGGATGCGGTGAAATCTCACTCTAAACTGATGGTACTCGGCAAACCTGGTTCCGGTAAAACTACCTTTTTGAAACACCTCGCCATTCAGTGCGATCGCGCAAAATTTGAAGCAAACAAAATACCGATTTTTATCCCTCTGAAAACCTTTGCTGAAATCCCTAATCTTGACTTATTAGAATATATCAGCGACGAATTTGCCAGTTGCGGAGTTGAGGCGCGATCGCAAACTGAATTCGTACTCAGTCAAGGCAGAGGCTTGATTTTATTGGACGGCTTAGATGAAGTGCCAGAATCAGATAGCGATGCAGTCGTCAGACAGATTCGTCAGTTTGTCCAAAAGTATTACAACAATCAGTTTATTATTACCTGTCGAATTGCCGCTTCTAAGTACAGATTTCACGACGAAGCCTTTACCTGTGTTGAGGTAGCGGATTTTAATTGCGAACAAACCGCTGCCTTTGCTAAAAATTGGTTTGCAGCATTTTCCCAGAATATTGAGGCAGGGAAAGCTTTAGCATCTCAATTTGTAGAGAAGCTTAAACTGCAAAAAAATCAGCAAATTCTAGAACTGGCAGTAACGCCAATTTTGCTTAATCTGACTTGTTTAGTATTCCAAGCCAAAGCAGATTTCCCATCCAACCGAGCCAAGTTGTATGAGGAAGGACTGGAACTTATGCTCAGAAAATGGGATGAAACTAGAGGCATTCAACGGGATGAAGTTTATCGAGATTTGAATTTGTGCCGCAAGAAACATTTACTTGCTTTTGTGGCAGCTATTACTTTTGAGCGGGGCGATTACTTTTTTGAAAAAAATCAAATCCAACAAGTGATTGCCGATTATCTGGCTAACTTACCCGATGCCACAACTGACCGCGTTCAGTTAGAAATGGATAGTGAGGTTGTCCTGAAGGCGATCGAGGCACAACATGGTTTATTAGTGGAGAGGGCAAGAGGAATTTATTCGTTTTCTCATCTAACATTTCAAGAGTATTTCATGGTTAGAGAAATGGTTAACAATTCCGAGCCAGAAACTTTGGAAAAACTGGTCAGCCACCTGAGCGAGAAGCGTTGGCGAGAAGTCTTTTTTCTGGCGGTTGGGATGTTGCGAAAAGCTGATAACTTATTGCTGTTAATGAAACAGCAAGTTGATGCACTCGTCGCGGACGATGAGCAGTTACAGCAGTTTCTAATGTGGATAAGAAATAAATCTATTTCCGTTAATGATCCCTATAAACGATCAGCTATCCGCGCTTTTTATATGGGTAGAGAGGTAGAGCGCGTTAGTAACCGTAGTCCTCACTTGGAGGTTGACATAAGTTTGGTCCATAGCCTTGGTTATGCCATTGACCATACCTTTAGACCACCTCTGAGACTTTTTTTATTTGACTTTACTTCTTCTTCTTTTTCTGACAATACTTCTTCTTATGACGATGAACGCGATTCTGATTTGACTATTGATATTCTTCTTGATCTTGGAATGCTCTATGCACTTGACCTTAATATTTCCTATGTTTATGCTGCTGCGTCAGCTCGCAATCTGATCTCTATCCTCGTCTTTACTATGAATTTGAATCTGGAACCTGAATTGAAGCTATCGCTACAACAACTCAAAAAACAACTATATGATTCAACATATACCTACAAAATGCAGGCGTGGTGGAAAATGGAGCGGGAGTGGTGGAAAGCTAAAGGTCAAGATTGGACTCAGCAATTAAGAAATGTGATGATTAAATATCGCAATATAGGTCACGATTGGGAATTTAGCGAACAGCAGAAGTCATTGCTGAGTAAGTATTACGATGCTAATAAATTGCTGGTAGATTGCCTTAATAGCGGTTGTAATGTATCTCCTGCTGTGCGGCAGGAAATTGAGGAAACATTGCTGTTGCCGATCGCAAATATCAAAAAAACAGGTGACAAGTGCGATCGCCCGCTCTAATTCCACTAGCTACCTACTCCGATATTAAGATGCGATCGCCCTACAATAAGTCATTCAAAGCCAGGAAAGTGTCAAAGGATATATCCACTTGAAAAACTGAGAAAAACCGTAAAAGCCCCCTTGTCTAGGGAGCTTAGCAACTTCATTGATGCTCAAAACAGAAATCCTATTGTGCCTTTGGCAATGACTTTTGAGGGCTTGCTACACCAACTTTGGGAATATCCACGATCGGTGCATTCACCCCAAGCATCAAATCGTTGGGATTAACAATCTCCACCAGAGGCTCGTTTAAAGCCACCATCAAACCGTCAGATTCAGCAGGAACGGGCGATCGAGCAAACTCGGGAGCAAACAATTGGCGGCCGCCACCGACACCAGACACCACCGCAATCAACAAAGCTGCGATCGCACCTCCACCCAAAATCCAAGTTCGTTTCGGCTTGCGTTCCACCCGCTGCAAAACCTTCGCCGCCAACTCCTGTGCAGATTGTTCGGCAGCAGGCACCGGCATTGCCTGAAAACTCTGCTGCATCATCAGCAGTCGCGAGTACAAACGTTTTGTAGTGGGGTCATTTGTCAGCCAGTCCTCAACTTGCCGACGTTCTGCAGCCGTCACTTCGCCGTCGAGGTAAGCACTCAGCAATTCAAAGCGATCGCGCATCATAGTAGTTACATTCCCCTGGGGATAATTGTTGTTAGCTTGATTTTCAGCGAGTGAATCCCCGATACCTTGCTGATGCTGATTTTTATCCGATTCAAAGTTATAATTCATATTTCAAAGTTGCTTTTATGGGGGAAGGATGCCCCGGCTATTAGAATGATTTACTGCTTATTTATATTTTAAAAGAGAAGTTTTGATATGACAGCAAACATGACCAAATCTTCTCGATCGACCTCTAAAAGCACTATTGCTAATTACCATCGAGATATTTTTGCAATTCCAACTGCAATCTTTGGCGAGCTCTAGCAATTCTCGACTTGACAGTTCCCAGAGAAACTCCGGTCATTTCGGCTATTTCCTCATAGGCTAAACCTTCAATTTCTCTTAAAACAATTGTCGTGCGGAATACTTCAGGCAAATCTGCGATCGCCACCCGCAACTGGTCGTAAAATTCTCTAGTCGTCAAATCTTCATCAGGTCCCGGACTGTCGGCCGGAATTTCCCAATCAACCTCGCCATCTTCCAGAGCACGGGGTACGTCCAGCGACAGCGGAGTTCGCACCCGTTTGCGCTTCCGCAACTCATCGTAAAACAAATTAGTGGCGATGCGGCTCAGCCAGCCCCGAAATTTAACAGGCTCTTGCAAGCGGTTAATATTGCGGTAGACCCGAATCCACACTTCCTGAGCCAAGTCTGCTCGGTCTTGCCAGTCAGGGGCCAAGTGATAGAGTACCCTGTCTACGTGGGACTGATACCGCTTCAACAGTTCTGAAAAGGCAGTGCTTTCAGGTCGATTTCCTTCCTGACAACGCAACACCAAGTCATAATTAGAGAGTTTTTCGGCTGGCAATTGCACTCTTTGAACGGTCGCCACAACCGCAGACCAGGACACGGAAATAAAGTCGCTCATCGGTGGAATTGGCTCATCGAACATTCCACACTTTTTGACGCTAGCAGATCCCGATTGGTTCCCGCACTCGGAAACTGCCATCGGCTTGAGTCATCAGACACTCAATGACTGCTGACTGCTTACTAATGCCCGACAACCTCGCACGCTCCAATACTAACCCAACTACTAGAACCGTCAGCCCAATGTTCCTTTTTCCAAATCGGTACATTGTGTTTGAGCGTATCTATGGCGTACTGGCAAGCTGCAAAGGCCGAGTCCCGGTGGGGACAGCCAACAGCCACCAGTACGCTGATTTCGCCCACCTGCAAGTGTCCGATGCGGTGGTGAATGGCAACCCGATTGACATCGACCCACTGGCGGCGGATTTCCGTAGCTATTTGCTGGAATACTCGCACCGCCATCGGTTCGTAGGCTTGATATTCTAGGGAAATTACAGCTTGACCGTCAGTTTGGTTGCGGACTGTACCGCTCATCATTACCACGGCTCCGTTCGCGGGGTCATCTGCCAAAGCGTATATTTCCTCTACAGACAACGGCGCTAAGGTAATGGCGAAGCTGTCTGATTCATGGCGTTGAGGAATTGTGCCGATCGAAAGTGCAGCGCTAGAGTTCATTGCCAAAGAAGTGGTGCTGGATAAGTTAATTGATCTTGACACAAATCAAGTCGCGATGGATTTGTCTTGCATTCTTGTCGGGGACACAGGGAGACTAATTTTTAGACCAATCTCGTAGCACGGGCAAGGACCCAACGCCATTGCCCCCACCTTCTGCACAAGTGCGATCGGCTACACTATGACTGGCCAGAACCAAATTAAGATTGTGCTGGAAGACGAGCGGGATGCTTGTTCGATAAAATTAACTGCCGATATTGCTCTAGTAATTCAATAAATAAGCACCCAAATAATTAGTGTCATTCGCAACTCAGTACAACCAATTCCCTACCCCAATCGATAACTTCTTTCCCTTTTTAATGACACACTTAAGTTTAATTTTGCCCGGAGTTCTGATCCGCGTCGGCAAAATTTTTAACAGCAGATGTAAACTTTATTTATTTTTTTGTTCCGGAAAGCTACTTAGATGACATGATATACCTGTGCAGGGTTGAGGCAAATTGGCGGATACTAGGCAAAAGCAAAACCGTAACGCCCTTATGTGCCTTTTATGAAACATAAGTTAATAGTTTGGGCTGTTAATTGAGGTTTCGACCTGAGTCTGCACCAATAAATGTTAAAAACAATCACGAGGAAACTATGGAAGCACTAGCATTGAGCCACTCTTTTGTTGCTTATGAATCTCCAGAGTCCGAACTCCAAGTCAAGTCGTTAGACCAACTGGGCTTGAAAATTCCTAATTCTGCATGGATAGGCGTTGCAGGTATGGCAGTAGCTCTATCTGTTCTGGGTGTCCCAGGCGAAGCGCAGGCAAGTTGCGGCTACTCCCGTTGTGGCGGTCACAGCCGTCACAGCTACGCTGAAGTTGCCACCAACGGCGGCCGACTGAATATCCGTCACCGCCCCGATGGCTGTTCTCATGTCATCGGCAAGTTATACAATGGAGACAATGTGGCATTGACCGGTCGTTACAGAAACGGCTGGGCTCAACTCAAAGGTGGCGGCTGGGTGAAAGCCTCGTGGCTTTCCTAACTCTTAACTAGAGCACTTTACATTTCTATAAAGAGTGTCGATCGTTACCCGGTTTTACCGGGTAACGATTATTTTAAAGAGGCGATCGATCCTGTAAATAATGGAATATCCGAAATTCCTGACTAAAAACTAACAGCCTAAACTTTACCGCCGCCAATTAGATAAAGTAATGCCATCCGCACCGCCACCCCACTGGTAACTTGCTGAGAAATCAGGCTAAACTGGGCATCGTCCATCAAATCCGAACTAATTTCCACGCCCCGGTTAACCGGACCAGGGTGCAACACCTTCACATCAGGCTTGCAGAGTTTCAGTCGATCGCGCGTAATCCCGTACAAAGAATGGTACTCTCGTAAACTCGGCAGCAAATGGTCGCTCATCCGTTCCTTTTGCAGCCGCAAAGTCATCACAAAATCAGCATCGGCCAAAGCAGGTTCAAGCTGCCAATGCAAAAATAACTTGCCTTCCCTACCATCGCCACACTCAGCAAACAACAGCGGTAGCAAAGTTGGCGGCCCGGCCAAATGAACCTCTGCCCCAGAAGCCGTTAAACTCCAAATATTAGACCTAGCAACCCGCGAATGCAAGATATCCCCCACCACAGCAATTTTTTTGCCCGCTAAAAGTTCCAGCCGCGGACGTTCGGTATCTAACAGAGCACAAATAGTAAATAAGTCTAGCAAACCTTGCGATGGGTGTTCGTGCTGGCCGTCTCCAGCATTCAGAACGCTGACTCTCGAACCCAAGCGATCCATTTCCGAAGCAATCGTGCTGGGAACTCCAGCTTGTTCGTGCCGGATTACCATCAAATCCGTTCCCATCGCCAGATAAGTCTTAGCCGTATCCAGAATCGTCTCCCCCTTCGTTAGAGAAGAACTTCCCGGCGTAAAATTTAGCGTATCCGCCGACAGCCGCTTCGCCGCCAACTCAAAACTATTGCGAGTCCGGGTAGAAGGTTCAAAAAACAAATTCGCGACCACTTGACCCTGCAGGGCCGGCACTTTCTTCGTGCGGCGGCCGAGCACCTCCCGAAAACTGGCTGCAGTTTGCAGCACCGTATCGTATTCGTCCGAGGTAAAATCAGCCAGAGTGAGAATGTGTCGCCTTGTCCAAGTCATACAATTTTAGATTTTAGATTTTAGATTTTAGATTGACTCAATCAGGACGGACGATGGGTTTGGAACTTGCTGGTACGCCCGCTCTGCTGTCGCCTTTGAATGTTCGATCGACATTTAGGGGTGGCGATTAACAGTATCCAACAATTTTCGATCGCTTTTGCGGTGAGTAGAGTTATAATCAGTTTATGTAGCTCAGAACCGACTCTCACAGCGAACCCAGCGTCGAAGGCGAAACAGGTGTGGTTTACCCGCAGGAAAGCGGAAATTACGCTCTAGCAGCGAAAGAGTAGTTGCAGTTTCTCCTACGCAAACTCAGCCTTGTCAAGAACAACCCGAACGCAGCCCTTGCATCTACCACTATGTGGAAACAATCGAGGCGGCCAACCTCCCACTGTCGATCGACAGCATATAGCGGGACATTTTAAAGATGATTAATTCTTTGAAGTCGGTCTTGACTCTTCAGTCCTGCTTATAGGCCCTTGTCAAAACGAACTCTGTTAAGATACAAGTTGAATATGTAGCTTCCCGACAAAAATCTACACGTATCTTGGCGAGACTGTTCTTGGCGAAACTGCGGTAAAAAGTGAGAGCTGGGAAGTGGTAATTACACAAGATTTAAACAATTCAAGAGGTATTATGAGCCAGCAGGTTATACAGCCGATGGTTAAGTTCCAGCGTCAGGTGCATTCTCTCGTCACGTCTGACATTATCAAACCGACAGACAGTATTTGGAAAATAGCTCTGCTTTACGGCGACGAATGGCCGTACTGGAAACAGCAATTGCTAGAGTTTGATTTTTCTATGCAAGACCCCGTGAGCGAGTTGATAGCTGTAGAAGCTTGGGACGAGGAATAACAGAGGAGATGGAGGACTGGGGTGTCGAAGAGAAATTTCGAGGCGATCGGGTAAATTTTCTTTCATAAATTTCCGTTGCTAGCTTCTTCCCTCTTCCCTTTTCCCTTTGCCCTCTTCCTAATAACTTGTGATTTTTGACTTGTGACTTTTGACTTGTGACTTTTGACTTCTATTAAAGGGAAGCTGCTAAAGCTCGAGCTAATTGTTGAGCAGTTTGAAAGCGATCCCCAGGCTTAGCTGCCGTGGTTCGCAAAATGGTCTCCCGCAGCTTGGGGGCGATGGTCGGAATATTTTCGAGCTTAAACCCGTAACCTCCAGCTATTTTGCCGTAAAAGTTTTGAGGGCTTTGGGCCGTCAGCAAAAAAATCAAAGTAGGTCCAATAGCATATAAATCCGACTGAGGGAGAGGCTGTCCCCGGTCTTGTTCTGGTGCGGTGTAGCCTTCAACGCCGATGCGAGTCCCTGGAGGAGTGCCGATTTCTTTAACGGCACCAAAATCCAGCACTGTAATGCAATTGTCGCGGTGGCGCACCAGCAAATTAGCAGGTTTAATATCCCGGTGGACGATCGGGGGTTTTTGAGAGTGAATGTAGTCCAAAACCTCACAGGTTTGGATCATCCACTCTATTGCTTGTTGGGGAGCAACAGGCCCGCGGTTGTAGATGCGTTTTTCTAAATCCTCGCCGTGGAGCATTTCCATCACCAAGTATTTTTTGCCCCCTTCCACAAAAAAGTCAAAAAACTGAGGAATTCCCGGATGGTGGAGGGCCTTGAGAGTTTTAGCTTCACGTTCAAACAGTTCTTGAGCTTTGACTATTTGAGCCATATCAGCATTCATTTCCTTGAGGACTACCAGAGAAGCTGCGGGGGAACTTCCGGGTTGTTGAGCTTTCGCTTTATCTCGATCCCAGGCTAAAGTGGTTGTCCCCATACCGCCTTGCCCCAAAGTTCGCAGCACTTGGTAGTGACGGACTGTGCGATCGACTTTAATCGGTTCGCCGCAGTGGATGCAGAATAAATTCCCCGGCGGGTTTCCCGCGTGGGTACACCTCGGTGCCACGAGATTGACGGTGGGGTTCGCCTCAATCTTGCCACCGACTTCAATAGTAACCACTTGGAAATGCAGAATTGGACCGCCCCGCGCCAACTGGATCAGGGCACCGTCGGATATCCAACCCTGAGACATGAGAATACCGTTCACCAAAGTGCCATTTGTCCCGGAATTGACTAAGTACCACTGGCTGGCTCTCCCGCTATTAACTCTTTGCAATTCCAGATGCTGCCGCGACACTAGAGCATTGGGGATCACAACGTGATTTTCAGGAGAGCGGCCGATGCGAATAATGGATTCGCTCTCGAAACTCCACTGTTGCAGGGGGGTCTGTTTGTCTGGATCTAAAAGAGTCAGCAGCATTTTCGATTGATGTGGTTGAACTCCCTGATGTGGCAGTGAGAGTTGGCGGAAACTTACAGATTAGGGGCGTAGGGCTTTGAAAAATTAGAGATTAAAAATTAATTATGAGCTTTACAGGTGAGTTTCACTAAACCTTTATAATATCCTGATTGTGATTAAATATTCCATAAACCATGAATTTATAAATAGTTTTTTGGGAACAATTATTCATAAAATTTGTGAGGTGTCTATCGCCCCTTAAAACACAGTCGATCGATTTAACAATTGCAACACCAAAAACTAAGTAAACAATCCCTAAGCTTTTACGTAAATTTGATGTAGCAGCAGATTGTGATGTCAGCCCCACATATATGTAGGGCTGACACTTCCCACCTATGTCCACCTTGCCCCGATAGCGATCTAGTATAAAACAGATTTTGCATCATCCCGCCTGATGACTCACTTCATTTTAGTTATTTTTTTTTCATTATACTAACTATTTTTTTAAGTGAAAGCTCTTTCAACTATGATGAATCAACTTACTATCAAGATACTTTTTCCGGTAGATTCCCGGAACAAAATCTCAAAATTAAGGCTACGGATAAATGGTTGGTACTTCACAGCTTTTCTGCAATCGTATGGGTCTGTAATCAGTTTTTGAACACTCAAACCTAAGCTGTTTTAACACCGGATACCTAGAAAACAGAGCGAGCAGTAAAACGTTGCCCGGAAACGGCAGAATCTGTTTTTTTTCTCTGCAACAGTTGCAGGTTTAACCCATGCCGTCACAGGGGGAATGTGCCACCTTTGAAAAAGTTGGCAGCATCCAAATTCTAAAATCGAAATGCGCCTACCTGCGCCCGAATGATAATTGCCGTGATATTGTCATGACCGTTGCGTTTGTTGCCGAGTTCAATCAACTGGGCAACTCCCTGGTCGAGATCGGCTTGGGGATTGAACAGGGGTTCGAGAGTGTTCTGCCAGTGAGTTTCCAACAAATCATTATCTGTCAGGCCGTCGGAAGCCAAAATCAACAAAGTATCTTCGCACAAGTCTAAAAACTGCACGTCAGGCTTGAGAAAATTACTGTCTCGCGGGCCGATGGCTTGAGTTAGTTGATAGGCGTCGGGACGGGCATAAGCAGTTTCCGGGTCAACCCCGCGCTTTATTTCGCGCTGCCCAACTTCGTGGTCGGAGGTGATTTTTTCTAGGGTTTGTCCCTTTCTCAGTCGGTAGAGGCGGCTGTCGCCGACGTGGGCAACGGCGAATTGGGTGTCTTGAACTAAGACTGCGACTAGAGTTGTACCCATGCGGGCGCTGCCGGAGCGTCCGTCCTTTTGATTGATTTCAAAGATGGCTTTGTTGGCTAGCAGGACTCCCTCGCGGATGGTGTCTGCCGGAGGTAGTTGATTTTCCCAACGGGTTTGAAAGAATTCTCTGAGAGTTTCAGCGGCTAGTTGACTGGCTACTTCTCCGCTGTCGTGTCCGCCCATGCCGTCGCAGAGAATGTAAAGCCCTTTGGTTTGAAAAATACGACCGAAGGAACTTTCGAGTTTGTTTAGCTGAGTCCAGATGCTGAAGAAGTCTTCGTTGTGGTCGCGCGTGCGGCCAACATCGGTGAGGCCTGCGTCTTCTAAGCTGTAAATCTGGAGTGGCATGGGCTGGGTTAATACTTCGCCAACGTCGGGGTGCGACTCGTCGGTGCCGCGGAAAGGCCGGCGCGTCGGGGTTGAGCTTGGTGAAGGTGCGGGTTGGAGTTCGAGGGGAACTGTTTCTAGGCGCGATCGCAATTCTTCGATTGTGTTAATCTCGCCTCTGTACATTTGTTGCAGCAGTTCGAGGAAGGCGCCAAACTGAGTGCGATGATGATCGGACTGGCTAAATATCACCTGCCACAGTTGCCCCAAATCTACCAGTTGCAGGTTTGAGCCTGCCGGTTCGGGATAGAGGTATTGCAGCCGCAAAGAAGCCAAGGAAAAGGAAGAGTCGGGGTTGACTCGCAAATTTGTCAGTTCCAACAAGCTTTGCCGACAGCGCCAGGGTTCTAGGGCAGCCCAGAGTTCTGTCATTTCGTGCAGCCAGTATAAAATTTGCTGGGTGGAAGTTTCGGGTTGACTCCACCGTTCTACCAGCAGCGGCCATTGGGAGCAGTCTTCTAGCAGCAGGACTGCCTGTTCGTTGTCTGACCAGCTATCGTGAATGACTGGCAGGTTTTGAGAGAATTGCCACCGAAGTGCCAGATAAGGTTCAGCTATGCCTTGGCAAAGCTCTGCTAAGGCGGAATTGGTTGAATTTTCTCCGCCTGTGATTGCTGCGGTATAGGGGGATGTTCGTCTGGCGACGCTAGCAGAGTTGGCTGCTAGCATGGCTTTGAGGGGTGACATTTCCAGCGGCTGACAGTCCAATACTGTTACTGCTACTGTGTCTGAGCGTTTTCTCGGCGGCACGGTTTCTAGGAGTTGGTAGCGCTGCTGAGTGTCTAAATAAGCTCCGGCTGGCTGGGAAGGGATTAAATATTCTGAATTGGGGATGGGGAATTCTGGAGATGGAGGGGAGGTGTCAGCTATGTTTGGGCTGTGGGGGTTCTCGGTTGCTTCCTGGATTTGTTTAGGCTGTGGTGCGGTTGTAAAATTCTGTTCAGATGGGGTTATTTCGCGCTCTGGTGCGGTAGTAGAGCTTTTTTCTGTTGTTTGAAAGGATGCTGGTGCGATCGCCCCCACGGCTACCACAGCGTCTATTTCTGGGCTGCTGAATTCGGGGACTTCGGTCTGTGGAGAAGTTGGTGCGACTGCTGTTGGGGGTTCGGCTGGGGTGGTAATTTCTGTTTTAATGGCGTCTGTGATTGCTTCAGGAGAGTTTTGGGGCGATGCGATTTCTGGAACTATGTCTGGTTTTTGTGGAAACTCGGCTGGGGGTAGGGTTGACTCGTCTGGCTCGACTGCTGGAAAATTCGATCGACCGCAGATAATGGCCCGCCACACTTGACCTGTTGCGACGCCGCAATTCTGACATTCTTTGGCGCTAAAAGCGACTTGGGCACCGCATTCGTGGCAAGGTTTGTAAATTAGGGAATTTCCGCATTGTTGACAAAACTTGTTTGGATTGGGATTTTCAAATTGGCAGCGGGGACAGAGAAGCATAGGGGTTTTAAATTGGAGATGGGCGATCGAGTTTGGCGGTGAGGAGTTTTGGGTTTTGGGCTGTGAGTTAGGAGTTATGAGTTTTGGGCCTGACTCGCAACGGATAACTCGCATTGCCCTATGCCTTATTTTATCGGGATGAATTCAGAACTAAGATATTTCTTAGAACTGAGATGTTGCCGCCGTGTCAGGAATAGACCTCTTAAGCCAGACCCACAAAAATTTCTCTCGCTTCTGGGGCCCAAAAGCCAGCCCCACCAGTGGTAACAGCGTGTGTAACCCATAAGCAAAGCTATCTCATGAGTGGAAGGGGCATCCTGCCTATGCTTAACAATGGTGCAATATCTCAGTTAGAAGGGAATTGCTGTAGAATCTTCTTGGAAAACGGTTTCTCGCGCGATCGAAACAATGGTGGAGAGGGGTACTTCACAGAAATATTTCCGCCGGAATTGTTCTTCGGAGACTGCTGCTAGGAATTGCGCTGCAAAACGGGCGGCAATCGGGGAATTTGGTACTGAGAATTGAATGGATTGGCTATCTAATAAGGGTTTGGGGATTTGATCGGGCGCGTCTTGCTGCTGTGCGGTTTCGGGTTGTCTGGCGATGTGGAAAGCTCGATCGCGGTAATTGATTTTGAAACCGAGAGATGTTAGGGTTTTAAACCCCAGTTGCAGCGATGTGTCGCTGATGCCGAGTTTTTGGGTTAGTTGCTGTCTGGTGACGGGTCTTTTGGTGCGGCTGAGGTATTTGGCGATGCCGATTAGCTGTTGGCAGATTTGCTGTGGGGGTACGAGTGGGGGTAATGTATAGGCGATCGCGAGTTTTTTCTGAGTGTGCTGTGCTTGCCGAAACCAGATCCGCAATTCGTCCCAGCTTGCGGGGCATTCTTTGAGGACGATCGAGTTTTGGCGATCGACCATTTCGGAATTGTAAGCTAGATTGTCGATCGGCATTTGAGATTGTAAGTTTGTGCTGGCTGCTAACAACTCTTCATCGTTATTTCTATTGCGCCAGTCTACAATCCAATCTATTTGAGTCTGGGAATTTATTTTGTTGTCTTCGGTGCGTTCTTGCACTGATACGAGGCGCACTTCATACCGCGATTTGTAAGTATTAAAATCGAGTTCAACGGTGACATCGCACCGGCCTTGGGGAACTTCATTTTGATTGTGTCCCCACCAAATGCCGGGAAATCCCGTATCGCTAGATTCATCTCTAATTGTAAATTCTGTTTTGATATATTCTACTTTTTGCCCTTTCAAGTCCTTGATTTTTTGATTCCACAGATTGTCAAACCAGCAGTTTTTAATCAGCAATTTGGGGGCGGGGTTGCCCATGCCGCAAGGTTCGAGCAATTTTAATTCTTGAAATAAGTCCTTTCCTAATTCGGAGACAGTAATTTTTAGGTCGGCTTGAACAGGGGCTGCTGTTAAACTATCGGTGCTGTATTGTTGTCGCAGTTGCTGATTTATCGCATCCGTAAATAGGGGGATATTTTCAACAGGGAGACTCAATCCGGCGGCGAAAGGATGACCGCCAAATCTGTGCAATAAATGCGCTTGGTCTTTGACTAATTGGTAAAGGTCGATTTGATTGGCGGAACGCGCCGAACCCCTGGCAATTTTGGATGGTGAAAGTGTGGGTGATTCAGCATCTAAGAAGGAGGTAAATAGGATTTCCGGGGGATTTTCATTAATTTTTTCGCTTCCTTCTGTGCTGAATAAAATCACGGGGCGACCGTATTCTTGGGCGATTTGTCCCGCTACTAATCCTAATACACCTACGGGCCATTGGGGGTCGCTGAGGACGATGACGCTAGTAGTTGAGAGGTCGAGTTTGGCTAATTTGTTGGCGGCATCTTTGGCAACATCTTTTTGTAAAGATTTGCGCCGGGAGTTGGCAATTTCGGTTAAATTTGCTAGTTCTTCGCAGCGTTTTTTGTCGCGGCTGGTGAGGAGTTCTACGCAGAAGCTGGCATCGCCTTGAATGCGGCTGACGGCGTTGATGCGGGGGCCGAGGCCGAAGGAAATGTCGGTTGGGCGATCGCCCGATCTTTTGCACAATTCGAGCAATTTTGCAACTCCTGGGCGGGTGGGATTTGCGATTTGTTTTTGCAGTTGTTGGATGCCGATTTGTGCTAGATAGCGGCTGTCTCCTGTAAGTTGGACTAAATCGGCAATTAACCCGATCGCTACTAATTCTAATAAATCTATGAGCGGGCGCTGCGGAATATCCGGTAATGTGTGATATAAGGCTTCAACTAATTTGTAAGCTACTCCAACTCCTGAAAGGTTAAATAGTTGGTGGTTTGGGGGGAAATAGCGGGGGTTGATAATAGCTGTAGCTGGCGGGCGATGGTCAGGTAATGTATGATGGTCGGTGATAATTGTATCGATATTTAAGCTGGTGGCGTATTCGATTTCGGCGATGTTTGTACTGCCAGTATCACAGGTAATAATTAAGCTAATTCCAGATTTTGCTAAGACATCTATTCCCGGGATGTTGAGTCCGTGAGATTCGGTTAAACGGTTGGGAATATAATAAATTAGTTGGTCATTTTGAGCAAAAAATTCTCCCAGTCCGTCCCAAAGTACGGAAGTTGAGGTAATACCGTCGGCGTCGAAGTCTCCCCAAATTGCGACTTTTTCACCGCTGTTTCGTGCTTGCTTGATTCTTTCTATCGCCCAGTTCATTTCTAGTCCGAATTCAAAGGGACTTGCAGGTTGATAAAGTTTGGGATTTAAGAAACCGGGTATTTGTTCGGGATTGTGAATTCCTCTATACCACAGAAGTGCGGCGGCATAGTTTCCGGGGAGTTCTGGTGCGTGGTTTCTGACAGCTTCGATCAGCCAAGCCGGGGGTTGGGGTAAGAGTTGATTTTGCCAGTTTTGAGGGGTTTCTGTCATTCGATTTTAGATTTTAGATTTTAGATTTTAGATTGTGACCACAGATGAATCCAGGGGCTTGTTTGTATGTTAAATAAAACTTAAGCGACTAACTGGTTCCCAGGCTCTGCCTGGGAACCGATTTCCAGAGGCTCTGCCTCGCTTAATATCGGGAAAATTGGAGGCAGAGCCTCCGTATAGGCGTTACCAGGCAGAGCCTAGTAACGAGTAAAATATGGGGGCTTGTTTATATATTAAATAAATATTTCGTCGATTATAGCAAGATTTGGTAGCCAATCTGTGGGAGTTTCTGCGAGAAGATATGGTGAGGGAGTTTTTGTGTCTGGTGTGCGGTTGCAGCGAGTGGCAAATTGACAGGAATCGCAAAGATTGGAACTAATTTCTACTTGGGGTAAGAATTCGCCGCCTTCGGTATAGCGCTGTCGCCAGTCGGTTAGCTGCTGCAATAGGTGGGCTAAATCTTGTTTTGTGCGATCGTGTTCTGTTTGGCTATAATAAAATGTGAGTTTTTGCGGCGGTTCTTCTCCTTGCAATTGTACGAACCAGTATGTCATGGAAACTTGTTCGGGGGAATAATCGCTGGTTTCTACTAAGACGTATAAATAGAGGCGAGTTTGCCAACTTTCGGCTATCCATTTTGATTTTTGAGGACGGGGATAGGTTTTCCAGTCGAGAATTTGGGCTGCGTTTGGTTCTGCTATTAGCAAGTCATAGATAACGGTGAATAGGTAGTCTTGGAAAATTAGGGTGCGGGGGTGTTCGGCTTGGCGGAAAATGCGATCGCTATTTTCTGAATGGGCGAAAAGTTCGGGTGCGGTGTTGATAAATGCTGCCACACACCGTCCTAGTTCGGGGTCTTGTTGGATGATAAATTCAATGGGAAGTCCGAGTTCTCGCTGCTGCATTAATAGGTGAAAGTGGCTTCCCCATGTGAGTTTTTCTTTGTGCTCTGGGGAGGCGGTGGTGGCGAGTAGTTCGAGATAGCTGTGTTGGAATTTGCGGGGGCATTCTTCGAGGATTTTGAGTTGGGTTTGGGAGAGTCGGAGCATTTTTTTATGATTTTAGATTTTAGATTTTTTATGACTGTAAGGGGTATAGATATTTTTTTAACCGCAGATGTTGGCAGATGGACGGAGATAAAAGCAGATAAATTAGCGAGCTATCGCGTTTTTGGAGGAGAGTGCGATCGCCCTTTGCTTTCCAAAGTGCGATCGCTTTATACATATAAAAGCTGATTAGCGATTTCATCAGCCGTTAGCGTATTTAATAAAATGGCAACCCGTTGAGCAATCTCATAGGCATTCTTTTGAGGAATTACAATAATCCCAGAATGTTGTTTTTCTTCTTTCATATAATCTAGATGCAGTCGCTCAAAGTCTACGCGATTATGGGTGAGAAACATCGCTCAATAGATGCTGCGTAAGCTAATTGTTGGCTATCGGATTTACTCAGGATTCTCTGTTCGCTGGTTGTCGTCACATCGAACCCTCTAGCCAGCAGTAAAGTAGCTACAAGCCTAGAAACATCTTCATCTGTATAAATAGTTGCAAACAGTTTCACGGCTTTCTCATTGCAGCTTTAACAGCAGGATGAATCAATTCTTCAGGAATTCGATTGCGCTCAATATAAGTATTTATTTCTTCCTGGTTATCCAAATAAAAGCTCAGAGCGTCAAAAATTTGAGCTAATTTCAGGTGAGGTAAGTGCATGGGGATTTCTTCAGGAGTAATACCCAAACGCCACAATTCCACGATCGCCCGAACGGAAGTCCTTGTTCCTGCGATAATTGGTTCCCTTTGCAAAATTTCAGGGTGACGTGCGACATAACGCGAAACAGATTGTACATTCATTGCAGATTAACACGGGAGATATATTTTTATTATATGTTATGATTGAGGCTATAAGTGTGTAAAAAATTAAGAGCGATGGCACTTTTCGCCAACCTCTCTACAACTTCCCAATTTGTTGAGCAAACCACATCGCCGGCTTCCTATTTCCCTCATTTAAAAGTTGCCAAGTCTCCGATAGTAAAGCACTTGGCAATCCCTCAAGGGCATCGGAAATTTCGCATTGCTGATATAGCAATTTTGTATGAATTGTGAACAACTTGCAGGGGGGTAATGCTTCCATGTCTACCCTACTCTTAGAGGGGCAACCACGGGGGTTAGACCCTCCTTTTAGTTTGGCTGTAATTCAAAGACTACGACAAGCGTTGCTTGAGGCATCAGTTGACGCAGACACAGCAAGTGCCCGTCAGCATCCGATCGACTGCGAAATCGCCCCACAATCGCCCGCTGCATACTGGGCATGAGTTTGGCGAGCGCCCAAGGGTACAGCCGTTTTTGGTACGCGATTGCCCCAGGATTCGCTGCGAATCCCTGTTGATAACCGTTTTGTGGCATAATCGTGTTGTATTCGTAAGGAGTACACAAAAGGCGTTAGTAAGTTTCTTGGCGGGAATGTACTAACGCCTTTTCCATTAAAATTCAAGCACATATCACAATTATTGTCAATTGTCAATTCTTAACGCTAAGTTTTAACGGTTATCCTATCTGAAGCTTTTATCGGCTATGGATTTGAGGGTTTTAGTAAGTGTTGAATTGTTTGCAAAAGTGATATATTGTTGATTTTTTACCGCAGATGCACGCGGATAAACGCGGATGAAAGAAAGATAAATTGAGAATGAGTTAAGTGGCGATCGCACTTTATCACACATCACAAAATCACTCTTTTGTCAATACAAATACGCTGTCTTTATTCCCCCGTCCAATCCGCAAATCTTTATCCAAATAAGTGATATCCAGCCATCCCTGCTGTTCGCGAGTATCCAGCCCGAAATCTACAGCAGCGAACTTTTTACCCGACTCAATCTCATCGATAAACTTCCCCGGAGATTCATAGCAAATCAACCTGCTTAAACCTACTATAGACCGCTCAAACTTCACTTGCACTCGCCGTTCGGAAGTTGGCTCAAATCTCGCAGCTACACTGACAATTCCTTCCAAATAAGGCAAGCCGTAAAGTTCGCCAATGTTATAAATTTTAGATTCTTTGACGCGGATAGATTGATAAATTTGACCCAATTTCACCAAGGGAAAACTGTCAAGATTCAGCAGGTCGCGGCTGGTAGTGTACAATAACCGCCAGTCACCATTTAAAAGCTCTGCGGCTTCGATAGGGCGCGGTGTGGGGTTGTAATCTTCCAATTGGGCGATCGCGCTTAAAATCGCTTGTTTGTCGGTGGGAGTAGCCAGCAAACCTCGATTCTTACCAGCTATTATCTCTAAGAGTGCAGATTTTCTAAGCATAGTTTTTTTATAATGAAAACATGACACGGATTTGGAGAGGGATACAGTGATTAATTATCGCACTTGAGGCAAAAGTCAGACCGATATTCTCTTTAGTCTCAAGCGAGAGGGACGAAAGTTTGTGGAGACGCGATTTCAATCGCCGAGGACTAAGAACTAATCACTAAGATATCAAATTTCACCAAATAAAGCAGAGTCCGATACAGGTAGGCTAATTCTTGCTCGTTTTTAACGTAGCGCCGGATAACTTCCCCCACGCCGATCGCACCTTCTTGCTTAATTGTATCCAAGATCTCCATCTGAATGCTAACAGATCTTCTCCTATCCTCACCAAAACTGGTAAACCTAATTGTCTGTACCTGCTTTAAAAGTTCTGGTGTGGCGATCGCACCCAGACTCAGCATCATCTCATTGCTTAAACTTCTAGTCGCATAATTACCCAATACCCGAAACGGATCGTCGCCTAGGGGATAAGGCGGCTTCCCAGGTTTTAAAGGTGCTGACTCCGGTGCCGCCAGGCGAATTTCTGCTAATTCCCGCCACAATTGTTCGTAAGCAGCAATTACTACTTTCCAATCATAAATTTCCCTCGCCCTTTGTCGGGCATTTTCCCCCATCCGCTTTCTCAATTCGGGGTTTTCAATTAATTGGCACAATGCCAGGGTGCAAGCATCAATGTCAACTGCTGTGGCGAGGGAAGTGTGACCCATGTAAGTCGGCCAATTTAAGCTGCCGTCAAGATAATTTAGGGCTAAATCTAAACAAGATTCTGGGGGCGGGATGAGTGTGGGAATGCGGAAGCCGTCTATTTCGTGGCGTACAGATTCTTTGTATCCGTTCCAATCGGAGACTATGGCAGGCAGTCCGTTCGCCATGGCTTCTATTGGTGTCAGTCCGAAGGATTCTTGAATGTTGTCGGAAAGCGAAATGAAAATGTCGGCTGCAGACCAAATATTTATTCTAATTTCGGGCTGTCTGCCATCTAAAAAAATAGCATTCACCGACGGACAAAATATTTGTGCGCTATTTTTAAAGTCGGGTTCTTCTCTCGGATCTTCGATCCAACCGGCTTGAATTAAGTGGATTTTGGCTTTTGTGTGTTGTGATGCCCGTTCTAGGGCGATGTACATGGGTACCGGATGAGCTTTTGCAGAAAAAGTCAATCGACCGACAAATAACACAACAATATCTTCGGGAGAAATGCCGAGTTCTTGCCGCAGTTGGCGGCGACTATTAACGGCTTCCAAACCCTGCGGAAACGCGCTGCAATCCACTCCTAGGGGAATAACGGGGAATTTGACCAAAATTTCGGGTTTACCGCCGTTGCGCTGGGCTAAATATTCAGACCACTCGGTCATAACTCCTTCTACTGCTGTTTTCACGGCGGCAGAGGTGCAGATCAGGGCGTCCCAAGGCTGCATGGGTGCGGTGATCAAATCGCCGATCGCCCCCATGATGTATTTTGTACCGATCGTGTGAGTAACGCCGCAAACGCTGTAGGCCCGCTGATCGACAAATCTGCGGGTCCAAACAATCTGCGACAGAACCGGATCGGGTCGGTAAATTGTCCCCGGTTGAGATAGCAGATCCGGTCGTTCCATCGGAATCCAGCGGACTTTCCGAGGTTTTTGCAGCCAAGGTTGGATATGCGAACAAAACTCCTTAAAGGTTGTTTCGCTATCGGCGCAACAATAGAGAGAGTCAGCGGTTCCGTGTTGGACTAAGCTTTTGAGAAACCCTTCTCCGGCTGAATGACGCCCCAGAAGTTTTTTGCCTCCGGTGTGGTAACCCTCTTTGCTGTATAAAACTGCTGCCGTTATATCCATTCTGAGATTTATTGCTTGAGAGTTGACTGAAGAAGCCAGAGGGCATGCGGGCTCAGGCTTTGATGAAAAACCAGGAGACTGTTGTGAATCAACGCCTTGCCGTTAGCGAAGATTGCAGAATAGGATCGCCGCGCGTCCCGCGATATCTTAAAGACGATCGTCTTAGATTACAATACTTACGGCTAAAGAAGGATTGGCAAGACCGGATTTTAGTGCTATTCTGAGGCCCATGCTTGGGGGCGATCGCCTTTTGGGTCTCCCATCTTATCCGATCCGGAACCAAACAGTGCCTGTGGTATAATGCTTTAGCCTTGCTAAATGCCCGATTTGCAAGTGCTCGATCAAAGCAGCAGTTCGTCGGCAAAACGTTACCTCACTCGATCGCATCTTTGTCTTTAAAAACCGATAATCATGTACAATCCATCTCTGCGTCAAATTCCTCGCCACTTACCTGCGGATGTAATTCCATTAAAACAGCAATCTTCTCTTTTAGACTGGTTGGAATCTAACAATCGCCTGTTAGCAAGGGATGTCCAAGAACCCGACTATCTGCACGAAGAAGAAATTTCTGAACTTATGGCAGTTGACGACAGTCCTTACGATGATTTAGAAGAGGAAGTAGAAGAGGATGTGAGTGTAGGCGAAGAATAACGGGTAGAAGGGTGAAGAAATCAACCGGAAACAGGGAAGAAAAACTAAGAGATTTCTCAATCTCCTGTATCGCACCCTATTCCCCCATTGTCAATTGCTTATTCTCAAATAGTGTGTGGTGAGGAGTGTTATGGATAACTTTTTGGATGAGAAAATCCCTTTTAGTCTGCCTTTCAAACTTACAGGCAAGAATTTATTCCTGCTGCTGGGTTTGGGGCTCGGCATTATAGCGATCGGTTTAGATGTAGCAGCGGATAGATTTTTGAATTTACCTGCATCGCTATTTATCCCGCTAGTTGTTTGTGCTTTAGTTGCGTCGGGGTTGGGCTATGCAGTTGTGCCCGTACTCCAGCAACTAAAAGCAGGACAGATAATTCGCGAAGATGGCCCCCAAGCCCACTTGAAAAAAGCGGGAACGCCGACAATGGGAGGCATATTTTTTGTACCGGCAGGGGTAGCAGTCGCTTTACTTTGGTCTAAGTTTAACTCAGATGTTGTTGCCGTATCGGCTTTAACTTTAGCTTACGGTTTCATTGGCTGGATCGATGACTGGCAAATTCTGCGACGTAAGTCGAACAAAGGTATTTCCCCTCGGATGAAATTGGCTTTGCAAATAAGTTTTGCTGCTCTATTTTGTCTGTGGCTGATGTTTCATCAACCTGCTATTTCTACAAATGTTGCTTTGCCTTTCGGTTGGGTATTGCCATTAGGTTTGCTGTTTTGGCCACTGGCTGGTTTTGTTCTAGTTGCCGAAAGCAATGCTACTAATCTTACTGATGGTGTTGATGGATTGATGGGCGGTTTGGGCGCGATCGCACTTTTGGGATTAGGTGCATCTGTAGCCTCTACTTCGCCAGAATTAATGATTTTTTGCGCTTGCATCAGCGGCAGTTGTTTCGGTTTCCTAGCACACAATCGCAATCCAGCCAGTGTGTTTATGGGCGATACAGGGGCTTTAGCTTTGGGTGGTGCGTTGGGTGCGGTAGCTTTATTAACAAATAGCCTTTGGATATTATTAATTATCAGCGGGATTTTCTTTGTAGAAACGCTGTCAGTAATTGCTCAAGTAGGTTATTACAAAGCTACAAAAGGGCCTGATGGCATCGGCAAGCGTCTGTTAAGAATGGCTCCACTGCACCATCATTTAGAGTTGTGCGGCTGGTTGGAAACTCAGGTTGTTGGCATTTTTTATTTAACTAATGGGGCGTTAGTGTTAATGATTCTGATGTTGACAAGAAACAGTTGAGAAGGGACTGCTTGACGGATTGCACAGGGGATGTAAGAGATATTTTCTACTATTTGAAAGAAACAGGCAAGATGCCTGTTCCACAACTGCCTTCGGTTCTTGTGGAACAGGCATCTTGCCTGTTTAAGGCTCGGAAGTTATAATTTTGACAATATATATTCCCGTTAATGCAAGGGAACTTAATAACGCTTTTTAATTATTTGAAGAACCGGGAAGAGGCTTATAACACAAAGGAAGAACTACATTTGCTTATTTATCTTCCTTAGCCTCCTTAGCGCCTTCGCGGTTCGTTTAATCTTACTCAATATTAGTTATGCTATCGTTTACGATTGTTTGTGAATGACTAAAACGTTTTTACCAGAGGTTTCGGTGGTTGTGCCTGTTTACAACGGCGAGATGGATTTGCCGGAGTTGATCGAGTGCCTGCGATCGCAAACTTATCCGCCACACAGAGTAGAATATCTATTAGTAGACAACAACAGTCACGATCGCACTTCAACCATCCTCCAAACAGCAGCCTTTAACTCCCCCTCAGTCCCCCCTTTGGTAAGGGGAGAAAGCAATTTCAATCAAATAACCATTCGCCACCTCACCGAAAATCAGATTCAAAGTTCCTACGCCGCCCGCAATCAAGGAATTCGCTCATCCACAGGTGAAATCATTGCATTTACCGATGCAGACTGTCGCCCAAAATCTGACTGGCTGGAAAATTTAGTTAAGCCATTCGTTGACTTACAAATAGGAATTAGCGCTGGGGAAATACTCGCATTGCCCGGTAAAACTATCTTAGAACAACACGCCGAGCGCCAAAATACTTTATCTCAAAAACATACTCTCGCTCACCCTTTTTGTCCCTACGCCCAAACCGCAAATTTAGCTGTACGGAGGCTAGTTTTACAACAAATAGGATTATTTCGCCCTTACCTTACCAGTGGTGGCGATGCTGACTTGTGTTGGCGGATTTTGCGGGAAACATCCTATAAAATGTATTTTGCCGAAAATGCGATCGTCCGACACCGCCACCGTTCTACAATAAAACAGTTGCAAAGTCAATGGTATAGGTACGGCGAATCTAATAAATATTTGCACGAACTCCACGGTGTCGATTTGATGCGAGAATTCACAACAGGGGAGTATTGTTATCGGCTGGCTAGATGGCTATTCAAGGAATTGCCTGTGGGTGCTGCCAAAAGTGCGTTAGCGAAGCCCTCGAAGAGGAGCGCCCCAGCCGAGCTGGTAGATTTGTTTAATACGCCGATCGGTCTTTTGAATGTTAGGGCAAGGTCGATGGGGCAGCGCCAAGCCAAACTTTCTTTAGCAGCTTGGGACATTGAGCGGTTTTAATATTTTAGACAATTAATGATTGTTCGATCGCACTTGCGATCGACAAATATTCCTTTGCATGCAATCCGCCCCTCTATATACGTATAAGTATAGTTTATAGGTACAGATAAATATGCTGAATCAGAAATATGAAAATTTCACGCAATACTTAATATAAAATTAATAAGTCTATTCTGAAGCGCTCGGTTTGACGAGGCGAAGAAACTCAGAGGCAAACCCCTAAATTTTCTTTACTTCTGCCTTCGGGCTTTTCAATGCTGTCGTCAGCGCGAGCGGAATTATTCTCAGATTTTTAAATTTTTGTAACCTTTACAAGTAATGCCAATGGATCAAATCTTAGTCCAGACCGTTTGGTTTATACCTTGCTATCCACTCATCGGCGGAGTTCTGTCGATGCTGTGGTTTCCAGCAGTTACCCGCCGCACGGGACCAAGACCATCCGGTTACGTGAACGCCATATTAACCTTGTTCGCTTTCTTACACGGGGTCATAGCCCTAACAGCTATCTGGAACCAACCGGCGCAACACCAGTTGATTCCTTGGCTGAATGTAGCAGGTTTAGACTTAACCATTCCCGTTGAAATCTCTGCTGTCACCGTCGGGGCGACAGTTTTGATTACCGGACTGAACTTGCTGGCGCAGATTTATGCTTTCGGTTACATGGAAATGGACTGGGGCTGGGCTCGGTTCTTTTCTCTGATGGGGCTGTTTGAAGCTGGGATGTGCGGCTTGGTACTGTGCAATTCCCTGTTCTTCAGCTACATGATTTTGGAAGTTCTGACTTTGGGTACTTACCTGCTAGTCGGGCTGTGGTTCAATCAGTCTTTGGTGGTGACAGGAGCCCGCGACGCTTTCTTAACCAAGCGGGTGGGTGACTTATTCCTGCTGATGGGAGTAGTCGCAATTCTGCCGCTGGCTGGAACTTGGAATTTTGACGAGTTGGCTGTTTGGGCCCAGACTGCAAAGCTTGACCCGACTGTAGCGACGTTGCTGACTTTAGCTTTGATTGCCGGCCCGATGGGTAAATGTGCTCAGTTTCCCTTGCACCTGTGGCTGGATGAGGCGATGGAAGGCCCGCTACCGGCGACGATTTTGCGGAACACCGTAGTTGTCGAAACTGGTGCTTGGATATTGATTAAGTTGCAACCGGTGATTGCTTTGTCGCCGATCGGACTGAAGACAACTATTATTGTAGGCGCTGCGACGGCGGTTGGTGCTTCATTAATTGCGATCGCCCAAATCGACATCAAGCGCACGCTTTCCTATATAGTCAGCGCTTACATGGGCTTAGTATTTATCGCCGTCGGCACCGGACAAGCCCAGACAGCCCTGACATTGATATTTGCCTACACCTTCGCAATGGGTTTGCTGGTGATGAGCATCGGTTCGGTAGTTTGGAACAGCGTCACTCAGGATGTCCGAGCTCTCGGCGGTTTGTGGGGAAAGCGGCCAATATCGGCCATATCGTTTATTGTCGGTAGCGCTGGATTGGTGGGACTGCCGCCCTTCGGCTGTTTCTGGGCTTTAGAAGACTTCACATCCGGGCTTTGGCAAACTCACCCTTTCTTGTTAGGAATAGTGCTGTTTGTAAACGGCGTCACTGCTTTTGGCTTGGTGCGCGTCTTCGGTTTAGTTTTTGGCGGCAAACCAAAGCAAATGACCGAACGTTCGCCAGAAGTTCACTGGCCTTTCATCTTGCCGATGACTGTTTTAATGGGCTTTACTTTGCACGTTCCGCACGTGCTGGCAACGTGGCAGTTATTGCCTGGGGCGAGTTTTAATTATACCGCCACTGCACTGCTAGTTTTGTCAACGGCGATCGGCATCGGTGCAGGAGCATTTGTTTACCTGAACGAGAAATGGGAAAAACCCGTGCGCATCGGTTCTCAAGCCCTGCAAGACTTTTTTGCTTACGACTTTTACACCGCCAAACTTTACCGCGTGACAGTGATATTTGCAGTTGGTTTGGTTTCGCAAATCATCTCCTGGGTCGATCGCAATATTGTTGACGGATTCGTGAACTTAATCGGTTTTGCAACGGTTTTCGGCGGGCAGAGCCTCAAATACAACGTTACGGGTCAAACTCAGTTTTACGCCCTGACAATTCTGTTGGGAATAGCAGTTTTGGGACTGCTGGTAAGCTGGCCTTTGCTAGCTCGATTGTCGCTGATTGTGGGCGGGTAAAGAAATATAAGGTTGAAGATTTTAGGTGACAGTTTTAATCTAAAATCTTAAAAACATGAAGTCTTGAACAAAGATTTCAAACTAGATACAACAAGGCAGCATAGATGAACTCAAACAACAGACAATTCAATCTTTCCCGACGCAATTCGCTCAAATTTGTCGCAGGTGCTATTGGTACAGGGATACTCGCAGCAGGAGCAGGCGCTGATTTGGCTGCACCCGAACCGGCAATTGCTCAAAATGACTCGACTCCCGATGCAGCTCTCCAAAAGTTAATCGACGGAAACAAACGGTTTGTTGACAGCAAACGCCAAAATCCCCACCAAGACTTTGGGCGCCTCACCGAAGTG
This sequence comes from Microcoleus sp. Pol12B3, assembly GCF_036701355.1. Lineage (NCBI taxonomy): Bacteria > Bacillati > Cyanobacteriota > Cyanophyceae > Oscillatoriales > Microcoleaceae > Microcoleus > Microcoleus sp. Pol12B3. The sequence continues at coordinate 100,603 of NZ_JAUBQS010000015.1, read as the reverse complement.
GCCAAAACTCAAAAACCCTTTGCTGCTATTCTGGGCTGTGCAGATTCCCGCTTTCCTTCGGAAATTATCTTCGATCAAGGATTGGGAGATTTATTTGTCTGTCGCGTGGCCGGAAATGTTGTTACCTCAGAAGAAATGGGCAGCCTGGAATTTGGCACGCTGGTACTGGGAGCAAAAGTGCTTGTGGTAGTCGGGCATAAAAGGTGCGGTGCGGTAGACGCAACCATCAAAGGAGCCCAAGTTCCCGGTCAAATTGGCAGTTTGCTCGATGCCATTAAGCCCGCTGTAGAAAGCTCGAAAGACCAAGCAGGCGATCGTCTCGAAAATGCCGTCAAAGCGAATGTTATTCTGCAAGCTAAGAGGTTGAAAGCCTCTCCAGTTATCTCTAAGTTAATTGCGGAGAATAAACTGAAAGTTGTTGGTGGGTATTACGATTTAGACACGGGCAGAGTCACTATTCTTTCTGAGTCGTGATGAAATTTGGAATTGATAATTGGGAAAAAGTTTAATATCTAAACTCTCAAATTATCAAAGACAAGAGGCTGCCAAATTGATTGTTCACTCTTCACTCTTCACTTCACACATTATGCTTAGTGCCTTGCTCTGGTTGCCCGCGTTGGGCGCTGCGGTAGTCGGGTTCCTGCCCGGAAATATCAATGGAATGCGTCTGCGTTCAATAGCCTCGGCTTTTGCGGCAGCTATTTTCATTTTAAATATCTGGCTGTTGACTCAATTCGATCCAGCCAATTCGGGACTGCAATTTCAAGAATATTTGCCTTGGATTCCACAATTAGGTTTGAGCTACAATTTGGGCATTGACGGCTTGTCCTTGCCGCTGCTGGTTTTAAGTGCTTTGCTGACGCTATTAGTCATTTATGGCACTGGCGAAGGGATGGCTCGGCCCCAGCTTTACTATGCTTTGATTTTGCTGATCAATGCTGGTATTGCCGGAGCTTTGATGTCTCAAAATTTGCTGCTGTTTGTACTTTTTTACGAAGTAGAATTAATTCCTTTTTACCTGTTGATTGCAATTTGGGGCGGAAAGCAGCGAGAATACGCTGCCATGAAGTTTTTGATTTACACGGCTGTTTCGGGACTTTTAGTTCTAGCGGGGTTTTTGGGTGTTGCTTGGCTGAGTGGGTCTTTAAATTTCGATTACACTGCGATTACCACTCAAGAATTGCCCTTGAACACGCAATTGATCCTGCTAACAATTGTGCTAATTGGGTTGGGAATTAAAATTCCTTTAGTGCCATTGCACACTTGGCTACCAGATGCTTACGTCGAAGCTTCGCCAGCAACAGCAATTTTGCTGGGAGGGATTCTGGCGAAGTTGGGAACTTACGGTTTAGTCCGCTTCTGCTTGCAGTTGTTTCCCGAAACTTGGCCAATTCTAGCTCCAGGTTTAGCGATTATCGGGACTGTGAGCGTGATGTACGGTGCTTTGAGCGCGATCGCCCAAAAAGACATCAAGCGCATGGTAGCCTATAGTTCGATCGGACACATGGGCTACATCCTCGTTGCCTGCGCGGCGGGTACGAAGCTGGCATTAATCGGTGCTGTCGGGCAAATGGTAAGCCACGGCTTGATTTTAGCTTTGCTGTTTTACTTGGTAGGTATCATCGAAACCAAAGTTGGGACGCGGGATTTGGATGTCCTCAACGGTTTGATGAACCCGATGCGGGGCTTACCCACTGCCAGTTCCCTGTTAGTTTTGGGCGGTATGGCAAGCGCCGGAATTCCCGGCTTAGTGGGTTTTATTGCCGAATTTTTAGTATTTCAAGGTAGTTTTTCAGCATTTCCAATTCCAACTTTACTGTGCATTTTAGCCTCCGGGTTAACAGCAGTTTACTTTGTAATTCTGCTCAACCGCACCTGTTTTGGGAAGTTGGATAATGCCACGGCTTACTACCCTCCAGTTACGTTTGCTGAAAATATGCCGGCGCTGGTTTTGGCGGGCATCATTTTTGTGTTGGGAATTCAACCTGCTTGGCTGCTCAAGTGGAGCGAATCAACCACAAATGCAATCGTTTCTACTCTGCCTGCGGACAGAAATGCCCAAGTAGCTATTAACTATCCCGTTGAACATTTGGCGATTTCCATCGCGTCTACACAACAAACAAAGTCCGCCGACCCTCACTAAGAGAATCTACTTGTTACCAGGCTCTGCCTGGTAACGCAAATCCGGAGGCTAAGCCTCCAATTTTCCAGTTCAGGCATGGATATCGGTTCCCAAGCAAAGCCGGAGAACCAGTTAAAGAATTGCAGCTTTTTGCAATAATTCAAAATATTTAGATTCAGTCAATCAAAGGAAAAAACAATGGTACAAACCCCTAATAAACCAGCAACTAAACTACCTCCTTCCAAGCACGAATTTGCGGAAGTAATTCACAGGCTGGAAGCTGGCGGCGCGATGATTCCAGATACGCCGGAAAATCTGATGCAAATCATCGCTATTTGGAAAGCTTACGCAGTGCCGATGGACTTTTACTGGCGGGATTTGCTTTACATCGCCGAACGAGTATTTTTGCACCCACTTCCCTTCTTTAAATACTTTTTACCCCAAGAGTATTTAGATTTACAAAATCACTATGCAGGCGACGGTGCAGATTTGCGGATATGGCGCGGGACTGGAAGCGTTCACCCCGAACTTTTGGAGTTCATGGAGAAGGGAGAAACAGGCAAATTGCCGCGGCTTTTTCACCATTTGTGGCACGATCGCATTAACATGGAATTTGCGGAAGAGTGCATGAGGTCAATGCTTTGGCACCGGGGCTTGTACGTGCCTACGAATCAATTCGATCCTTATTTGGACAGTGACGAATATAAGGCTAATGCCGATCGGGCAATTAAAGCTTACTTCAAAAAAGACCCGTTCATGCTGGCACTGCACAAAGCATTTCCAGAAATGTTTTTAGAACAGTGCCGCCAAATGTCTTATTACAGCAATCTCGGTTTATTCTGGGAAGTCATGGCGCCGGTGTTTTTTGAGGTTTCCGACTTGTACGACGAAGGGAAAGTTACCACAGTCCCGCAGGCGATGGATTTCCTGGTAAATGGCATATTTGCGATCGCCGGTCGTCCGATTTACCACCACGTTCAAATCGACGGCGAAACCTACGAAATCATCCCGAAATCTAAAGGTTTCACTTGGCTTTACGAAGCAGCGTTACCTTACGTGGAAGCTGTATTTTATCGCACTTCGCCGTTCCGAGGCACCAAATCTTACAACGCTCAAGCTAAGGAAGTTCCTGACGACCAAAAAGACTTCCACTTCGGAGTATTGTATGCAGACAAATTCCCGGTAGGTACGGCGGGGATTCCGCCGACTTTGCTAGCACAAGATATGCTGCATTTCCTGCCGCCTTATTTGATGGATTTCTACAAACAGCGCTGTCGCGGCGAAGATGATATCCTCAATCAAATTGGGGTGACTTTTCAGCGATCGATGTACTGCGTAACTTCGGCGGTGATTCAAGCTTTGCGGACTGCTCTTTTGTATCCTTTAGATGACCCGAATCCGAAGCATTTGAAGGCAAATCGGGCTTTCTTTGAGTCTCAGATCGATCGCTTCTGTCGCCCGGAATACGGCATGAAATATGCTGCGAAGCTCAAGAATATTCAGACTTCGGATTATAGGTAAAGGATGTTTGCGGGAGGCATCTTAGCTAAAAAATCCGTCAGTCCGTTAGTCCGCCAGGGGTTTAAACCCCTGGCTCAAAGCTCAAGTCGGTTGAAACCGACTGGGAAAAATCAGAGCTTTTTTAAATTGTTTCAAAAGTCCTATAATATTAAGCCAGTTGGCCTCGTAATTCTTGCTCTCTATCTCTTCTTTTCCTCTGATTTCTCTGCGGTTATATCATTCCGATACAAAGGGAAATGATATTATAACCAATAACAAATAACCAATAAGTATGGACAGCAACGATCTAGCCAAATATATCGAAGCAAAGGACGGGATTTCCAAACCTTGGCTGTTAGTGCAACTGCGGCTGAAAAAATTGCAAGAAAGGCGATCGGAGATTTCTGCTGAAGAGTATATGACAGAACTTACTGACCTTCACAAAGATTTAATGAATCTGGGCGAATGGTGGGTCGGTATCGAGGATGAAGTGTTTTAAAATTTAATTGAAAGTTCAAGTAGGATTAAGTCGATCGCACTTTAAAATTTTTCCATCAAATATTTTTCTTGGGCATAGACATCTCGTAGCTGTTGCAGCGCCGCCCCAGAAATGACCGATTTAACAGTAGCTACCAGTTGGCCCCACTCCAGCAATCTGTCAACTGAAACAGCTTTTTTGAACTTGTGGGTGTAGAATTTCGTCCAAAATGCTGGTGCTAGCTTGCTTTTCCAGCGTTTGTACCATCTGCCAAAATCTTGAAGTGCGATCGGCTTTACTTCTAAAATAGGGGGAAAATCGGCGTAGCTGACAAAGCGGCTGATGCCTTTGGCGTGAACGTAAACCATGTAGCGACAGCATTCGATGCGGTAAATCTCGTCTGCTGCGATATTGAACAGAAGTGCAACTGTTTCTTCGGTAACGAATCTCGCCAGCGGATGCAGGATTGGCGATTTGTGAATTATTTTGGATTCGGCGATCGTCCGCGATTTTGCCGGAGTTTCTGATATCATGGCTAGTAGATCTCTGGATATAGTGCTAGTAGACCTCTGGATATGGTAAATAGACCTGTTGATAGAGAGTCCTTATTAGGTTTAATAGACGATCGCCCCTTAGTTTTCCAGGCCGGGGGGCGATCGGCTTTTTAGATAAATTCATTCTAAGGTGTTATAGCACCCATTGTCAAGCATGGGTTTAGTAAGAATTAAAGTCAGAGAACTAGCTGCAGAGAAAGGTTGGACATTCAAGGAAGTTTCAGAACGTTCTGGGGTAATGTACAACACTGTCAAGCATTATGCTCGTTGTCCAGGGCTGACAACGGTTGACTTTACTTTGCTGCGGAAGTTAGCTCGGACTTTTGATGTGATGATTGAGGATTTGGTTGAAGTTTTGGAGGAATAGGTCGATCTGCTTTTCCACGTTTCCACTATAATTTTTTTGTTTCGTCTTGTCAAGACGCGCTTAAGCATTTTGTCTCGCAGCTAAAAGCTCAGCTTAAAGGTGCTAAGATTTAATCCAAGTTATTAATCTCCCGTTACCTTTGTGACAATCAAGCAATTTGGTTCGGGGCCTCGGATTTATCTGTGGGATCAATCTAAAATCTAAAATCTAAAATCTAAAATCTAAAATTGGATGACTAGAGCCAGTACCGCCATCGGGGTGAGCCCCATCATCAAAGAAATTGTGCAGAAAAAGGCGCTAGCAACCCGACTAACGCTGAAGGAAATTATCTATGTCGGGATGCTGGCGATTGACGAGTTAGACGAAAAGCGCTTGCAAGAATTGGCTGACAAGGTGCATCAGATGCAGGTGAATGGTGAAATTTGAGGCGATGAGGGCGATTCCCTACCGGATAGCTACGCTTCACGCACTTCGGAGGAAGTAAGGCAAGGGCGCTCCTATGGAATTAGTCTAGTGAAACAAATTCTCATTTTTCTACCAATAAATAGGGGTCTTCTTCTCCTCAACAGGAGCGTTCTCCCATCTAGTATTTGTACCGGTTTCGGTGCTCTTAGCCCCACACAGTCTGCTCAAATCAACTATAGTGCTATCGGAGCGCTGATAAAAACAAAAAGGTCGATCGTTGGATTGAACTTGGGTTGGAGCAAAAATAGCAGGCATGGAAAAGCGCTCAGAAGACTGCCTCGGCATTGGGGATACTGGAACTTTCATCTCGGTGGTTGGCTCTGACGGTTTTGCATGGGCTGCGTCGGCCATTACCATTCCTGACAGTAGCAGAAATGCCACCGAAAGCAGGAGGAGATTCGAGTGTTTCATATTACTTTTCGACAATCTTGCTTCTGAGACTATTAACAAATGCCAGGACTTCGGCTTTCTCTGATTGATTGACGCTATTTTTATCGAGAGCTTGGGACACATCATTAGCAAAAGCGTTAAATTCATTGTTCGTGAGACCTCCATCCATTCCACTATGGGAAAGCTTCATAGTCCGCCCTGTATAAACGCAAGGCCCCCCTGCCGCTTGGCAGAATTGATCCACTAACAACTGACGCAGCCTCTGTTGTGAGTTTGTGCCCAAGCCAATAAAGTATTTACCAATTAGTGGGTCAGCGAATATGAAAGTTGCTGAATCATCAATGACTTTTGCGATCGCGTTGTAGCCTCCTAGCCTAGTGTAGAGAGATGTTCCTCCGGCACCTTGTGCAATCAGATCAGTAGTTACTTTTTCTGCTGATTCTTGTGCTGACATCGCCGGCGTAGAACGAGCGAAACTAGGGCTTAATCTGAAAGTAGTCACTACTATGACTGTGATACAAATTAATGTCAACAACATTGCCAAAGATTTACTGAGTTTCATTGAAAAATCTCCAACTGTGATGGTAATATGGTTAATTGAATCTTCAGCACTAAGTCATTTACAGATACATAGGCTTAAGAAGCCGGAAGCCGAAGTATAAGCCCAATTAAACTTAGTCTTTCAATTCGCGTGATGGTAAAAAGCGAGCGCTCGTCACATCAATTGGATAACTTTACCATCTAATTATCTTATGGTATATTTCTTGATATTTCTTAATTAAGTCAGTATTTGCTGATTAACTTCACATTCACATTGTGTTGCCTCTTGTCAAGACGCGCTTAAGCATTTTTCGCCACAGCTAAAAGATCGGGTACAAAGTGCTAAGATTCGATCGAAGCAATCGATATTATGTTAGATGAAAAGCCTAGCTCAAGTAAAGTAACATAGCATTTCGATCGGCGGAAACTTTTTGATAGTAATTCAACATTTCATTTTAGTAGTCGGTCAACCACTCCAAGATTTCTTCTTCTGCCCAATTAATCAACGAGATCGGTTCATCTCGATCGGCTTCTCGAAGATAGCGACTTTGAAACCCTTGTTCTCCCAGCGCGACCAAACCGTTCAATATCCGTGTAATTTCATCAGGCAGAAGATACCGCACCACTCCATATCCCGTACTGTAACCAATCTCTCCACCAGCACCGATAGCATTCACCAAAGGCAAACCATCCCATCTCGAATTGTCAATTACCAGAAAAGGGAAAAAATCTTCCCCTTTGGCTTTTGCCATAAGATATGTGTTTGCTTTGATCTCTGGAATAGTAGCTCGATCGAAAATGTAGCCTGGTATGTATCCAGCCAATAAGAATGTAAGTTGTTGAAAGTTTTTGTTCGAGTCTAGGTCTGGTGTTTCCCACTCAGAAACGAACTGTTCTCGCAGGGAAGGTATTTTGAAAAATGCTGTCTCACAATTTCGCTTTATCAGTTCGGCAGATGCAGCAGGCCAATGGGTTGCCGTTTCCCAAAAAGTGGATTCATGCAACCACTTTGCGCTAAGAAAAGCCTCAACGAGGGCTGGCTCTTTTTTCAGCGTCTCAAACGTCGCTAACGATATTTCTTTAAGCTGACTTGTAATTCCCATATTTTGACGAGGCTAAGGGTAATACGATTGAGTCCCCTGCCACAGAATTGTTGTGTCGCTGTCAAGGATTGTATTCCATAAAGCGCGAGCATCTCAAGGCACTCCAATCACCGCGTGCAGTAGAGCCAAACTTGTATCCGAATCCAACATCCCAGAAATAAAACATATATTGTTTTTGGTATTGCAAGTATTCATGCACTGTGAATTGCCTACAGGCTCATGTTAAAGATAGGGAATGCGATCGCACTTTGATTCCTGCTTGACAGACTCAGCCAACCGCTTCGCGTCCCGCCGGTGAACATTAATCGAACTGCATTTTGCTTCGACGCATCGATCTTATTCCATCCGTTACATCCCGTACATTGCTCGTTGCCGAACTTCCTTCTGCTATACAAAAAAATCCCCCGCCAGAAGGCAGGGGATTTCATTTAATTACCTAGAAACCAGAGTTCAGAGTTACCCGAATTTCCCGGCTGTCGAGGCAATTACAAAGGCCGCGTAAGTGAGGACGTTGCCCACAGTAAAGTGAACTAAGCCAACCAAACGACCTTGGACGATGGACAAAGCAACAGGCTTGTCTTTCCAGCGAACCAAGTTAGCCAAAGGAGTGCGCTCGTGAGCCCAAACCAAAGTCTCGATCAACTCTTGCCAGTAACCTCTCCAAGAGATCAGGAACATGAAACCAGTTGCCCAAACGAGGTGTCCGAATAAGAACATCCAAGCCCAGACTGACAAGTTGTTAGTACCATACGGGTTGTAACCGTTGATCAACTGAGAAGAATACAGCCAGAGGTAATCGCGGAACCAGCCCATCAGGTAGGTAGAAGACTCATTGAACTGAGCCACGTTACCTTGCCAGATGCCCAGGTGCTTCCAGTGCCAGTAGAACGTTACCCAAGCTAGGGTGTTCAACATCCAGAATACAGACAGGTACATCGCGTCCCAAGCAGAGATGTCGCAAGTACCGCCACGGCCGGGGCCGTCGCAAGGGAAAGCATAACCGAAGTCTTTTTTGTCCGGCATCAGCTTAGAACCGCGTGCATCCAGAGCGCCCTTGACCAAGATCAAGGTGGTGGTGTGCAAGCCTAGTGCGATCGCGTGGTGAACCAAGAAATCGCCAGGTCCGATCGCCAAGAACAGAGAATTAGTACCGCTGTTAATCGCATCCAACCAGCCTGGGAGCCATACGTTGCCGTAGTTGGGCCAAGCGGTAGAAGCAATGCTGTCAGGGTTAGACAACAGCACATCCATGCCGTAGAGAGCTTTTCCGTGAGCAGCTTGGATGAACTGTGCGAACACTGGTTCAATCAAGATTTGCTTTTCAGGAGTTCCGAAAGCAACTACAACGTCATTGTGAACGTACAAGCCGAGAGTGTGGAAGCCCAAGAACAGCGACACCCAGCTCAAGTGAGAGATAATCGCTTCTTTGTGCTGCAACACGCGATCGAGCACGTTGCCTTTGTTTGCTTCAGGATCGTAGTCCCGCACCAAGAAGATAGCTCCGTGGGCGAAAGCGCCGACCATGATGAATCCAGCAATGTACTGGTGGTGGGTGTAAAGCGCAGCCTGAGTCGTGAAGTCCTTACCTATGAAAGCGTAGGGAGGCATCGCGTACATATGCTGTGCTACCAGGGAGGTAATCACGCCCAAAGCAGCGAGGTGAAATGCCAGTTGGAAGTGCAGCGAGTTGTTGTAGGTTTCGTACAAGCCTTGGTGAGGCAAGTTGAACTGTCCTTCACTCTTGCCGCCGACCAAACCAGCCTTAGAATCCAACATCTCTTTGATGCTGTGACCGATACCGAAGTTAGTCCGGTACATATGACCGGCCACGATAAACAGAACAGCGATCGCCAAGTGGTGGTGAGCGATGTCTGTCAGCCACAGGGATTCTGTTTGAGGATGGAAGCCACCCAAGAAAGTCAGAATTGCGGTTCCAGCGCCTTCGGAAGTACCGAAGACATGGCTCGCTGCATCTGGATTCTCGGCGTATACGCCCCAGTTACCAGTGAAGAACGGAGCCAAACCGGCCGGGTGAGGCGGGGTAGACAAGAAGTTGTCCCAACCTACGTGCTGTCCGCGAGATTCGGGGATAGCAACGTGAACCATGTGACCAGTCCAAGCCAAAGAGCTGACACCGAACAAACCAGCCAAGTGGTGGTTGAGGCGAGATTCAGCATTTTTGAACCAAGACAAGCTGGGGCGGTACTTGGGCTGGAGGTGCAACCAACCTGCGAACAGGAAGACAGCCGCCAGTAGTAGCAAGAAGATAGCTCCTTGATACAGGTCGGCGTTTGTCCGAATCCCTTGGGTGAACCACCAATGGTAGACACCAGAGTAAGAGATATCCACCGGGTTAGAAGCGCCCCCTTGAGTGAAAGCTTCTACAGCAGGAGCGCCGAATTGCGGGTCCCAAATCGCGTGAGCGATCGGGCGGACGTTTAGGGGGTCTTTAATCCACTGTTCAAAGTTACCTTGCCATGCTACGTGGAACAGGCTGCCCGAAGTCCACAAGAAAATGATTGCTAGGTGGCCGAAGTGAGAAGCAAAAATCTTTTGGTAAAGATTTTCTTCGGTCATGCCATCGTGGCTTTCAAAGTCGTGTGCTGTGGCAATCCCGTACCAGATCCGCCGTGTGGTCGGGTCTTGGGCAAGGTCTTGGCTAAATTTTGGAAATTTCGTTGCCATAAGCCTTGATTAATCCTGAATCCTGAACAAAATTGAAGGGATTCGGTTCGGAGTTTGGATTCTCGATTTGAGATTCCTCCCAAATCGAGAATCCAAAACCTAGGGGTAGTTTACCCTACCGAAATGATTCGCGCTAGGAAAAATGCCCACGTAGTGACAATTCCTCCTAGGAGGTAGTGAGCTACACCCACAGCCCGACCCTGAATAATGCTCAGAGCGCGAGGCTGAATCGACGGAGCTACCTTGAGCTTGTTGTGAGCCCAAACAATCGACTCAATCAGTTCTTGCCAGTAGCCACGGCCGCTGAACAGGAACATCAAGCTGAAGGCGAAGACGAAGTGTCCAGCTAGGAACATCAGACCGTAGGCCGACAGTGCCGAACCGTAGGACTGAATCACCTGAGAAGCTTGCGCCCAGAGGAAGTCCCGCAGCCAGCCGTTAATCGTGAGCGCACTTTGTGCGAAGTTGCCGCCGGTAATGTGAGAAATTGTGCCGTCTGGCGATACTGTTCCCCACACGTCCGACTGCATTTTCCAGCTAAAGTGGAAAATCACGATCGAGATGCAGTTGTACATCCAGAACAAGCCTAGGAACACGTGATCCCAACCAGAAACTTGGCAGGTGCCGCCCCGGCCAGGGCCGTCGCAAGGGAACCGGAAGCCCAAGTTGCCTTTGTCAGGAACCAAGCGAGAACTGCGTGCAAACAACACGCCCTTCAAAAGAATCAGGACTGTAACGTGAATAGTGAAAGCGTGGATGTGGTGGATCATGAAATCCGCCGTACCCAACTCGATCGGCATCATCGCTACTTTGCCGGCGACTACTACTGCACCGCCGCCAAAAGCGTGGCTAACGATTTCCGTAGCATTAGGCGCTGTTGTACCCGGAGCCAAAGCGTGGATGTTTTGCACCCACTGGGCAAATATCGGACGCAACTGAATCCCGGTATCCGAGAACAAATCTTGAGGACGACCGAAAGCTCGCATCGTGTCGTTGTGAACGTACAGACCGAAGCTGTGGAAGCCCAAGAATATACAAACCCAGTTCAGGTGGGAAATGATCGCATCCCGATGCCGGATCACGCGATCCAACAAGTTGTTGACATTTCCAGCGGGATCGTAATCCCGAACCATGAAGATTGCTCCGTGAGCGGCTGCTCCAACAATCAGGAATCCGCCAATCCACATGTGGTGGGTGAACAGGGATAGCTGAGTTGGGTAGTCGGTCGCGATGTACGGATACGGAGGCATCGCATACATGTGGTGGGCGACGATGATGCTCAGAGAGCCCATCAGTGCCAAGTTAATCGACAGTTGCGCGTGCCAAGAATTAGTCAGAATTTCGTAGAGACCTTTGTGACCTTCACCAGTGAAGGGGCCTTTGTGGTTCTCTAGGATTTCTTTCATGCTGTGGCCGATGCCCCAGTTCGTCCGGTACATATGACCAGCGACGATGAATAGCACTGCCAAAGCTAAGTGGTGGTGTGTTGTATCAGTCAGCCACAAACCGCCTGTGGTGGGGTTCAGACCGCCTTTGAAGGTCAGGAAGTCTGTGTATGCGCCCCAGTTGAGGGTGAAGAAGGGGGTTAAACCTTTAGCGAAACTCGGGTAGATGTCAGCCATCAAGCCCGGTGTCAAAATCCACTCGTGCGGCAGGGGGATGTCGGCAACTGTTTTAATCAGCTTGCCGCCGACTGTCAGCGGTGCACCTGCATCGATCGCGTCCATGCAAGCGTTGATTGGCAGCGACACGTGAATTTGCTGTCCCGCGTAGCCCAAGCAGCCGCAGCCCAACAACACAGCCAAGTGGTGGTTCATCATCGATTCCACGTTCTGGAACCATTCCAGTTTCGGAGCGCGGACGTGATAGTGGAACCAACCGGCAAATAGCATCAGAGCTGCCATTACCAGGGCGCCGATCGCAGTGCAATATAGCTGGTATGAGTTAGTGATGCCGTTGGCGCGCCACCACTGGAATAGACCAGAGGTGATCTGAATTCCGTGAAAGCCGCCGCCTACATCTGCATTTAAAATTTCTTGACCAAAAATCGGCCAGACCACTTGAGCGCTGGGCTTGATGGCTGTAGGATTTGTCAGCCAAGCTTCGTAATTGGAAAATTTAGCGCCGTGGAAATATGCGCCACTGATCCACACGAAGATTACTGCCAAGTGGCCGAAGTGAGCGCTAAAGATTTTGCGCGAAACGTCTTCTAAGTCACTTGTATGACTGTCAAAGTCGTGAGCGTTAGCGTGGAGGTTCCAAATCCAAGTGGTGGTTTTTGGCCCCTTAGCTAGAGTGCGATCAAAATGACCGGGTTTTGACCACTTCTCGAAAGAAGTTGGAACCGGATTCTTATCGACTACTACCCTAGCTTTTACCTCTCGCTCTGGAGGACTAATGGTCATGAAGACTCTCCTCTCGGTAAGACAAGGAACGAGAACTGAATACTGTACCGGACACTCCCCGCGCTTGATTAGGCGGGGGATTCTCGAAAAAGCCGACACTGCACTACACTTTACTCTTTGCAGAGCTAGACGCAGGTGCATCGTCTCCCCAAGCATTTTGCTTCTTTGAAGAAGCCAGTTTCCCAGTGTCGCTAACAATGTGACTGGGTACTGCCAACTCTTCTCGCCAGATGAGCCACCGATCGCGTCCTTGATTCAGACTTGATACGGCTGCTCCTTTTGAGGGAGTTTTATGAATTATAAGCTTGCTAGAGAAGTATTAATCGCTTGTTAACAATACTTAAAAAAGGTTCAATTCTTGATGTAATAACGCCTTTAAATTCCACAATCCCTCAAAAAAGTCAAGGGGTACTGCCATTAACTTTACAAAACTCAAAGATAAAGTAATTTAGGAATACTCATTTGTAGATATATGTTTTGGAAAACATCTGCGCGAATTAATAGTCGGAGAGGATGGGTTGCCGCTGCTGCCTCAATCCTGCCTCCTAGGACCCTTTGGAATTCATGAGCGGCAATTCCCCAATACTAAATTCATTTTTGGGCTATAGTTCCCTATGAGAAGGCTTCTAGGAGTATGGTTGCGTGATTGGGATCAATTGGCACAGAACGGTTGCAGGCAGGCTGCTGGCATTGTTCGCAGTAGCAGTATTAATTTTGGGTTTAGCAAGTTGTGGCGCGGGCCATTCCGAATTGCCCAAATCAGGGAACAATAGCGGCTCAGCTACCGCCCAGGTAAACAAAATCTCAGAGGTTTCTCCCCCAGAAGCCATTCAACAACTGCGTCAGGCTCTAGAAATCTACCAGCCTCAAATTAGTATTTTGAATCCAAAACCTGACGAAGTGCTTCAGGATATAAATGTGTCTGTTCAGTTCCAAGTGAAGGACTTGCCTATTTTCAAAGATGCAAACTTCGGTTTGGGCCCCCATCTGCAAGTTTTATTAGACAACCAACCTTATGCAGCAGTTTACGACATCAACCAACCTTTAACGCTCTCCGACTTAGAACCCGGGACCCATACCCTGCAGGTGTTCGCCGCTCGCCCTTGGGAAGAAAGCTTTAAAAACGAAGGTGCCGCTGCTCAAACCACCTTTCACGTTTTTACCAAAACAGACGACAATAATCCCGATCGAACATTACCCTTATTAACGTACAACAGCCCCCAAGGCAGCTATGGGGCAGAACCCATCCTGCTGGACTTTTACTTGACAAATGCCCCCTCCCACGAAGTGGCGCAAGAAAATTCCCAAGATGAAATACTCGATTGGAAAATTCGAGCCACAGTCAACGGCCAAAGCTTTGCGATCGACCAATGGCAACCTATATATCTTAAAGGATTCAAACCAGGGAAAAACTGGGTACAGCTAGAATTAATTGACGAATGGGGAAATATCGTCAAAAACGCCTTTAATAATACAGTCAGACTGATAAATTTCCAACCGCTCGGCCAAGATCCTCTTTCTAAATTAGTGCGGGGCGAACTAACAGCAGCAGAAAGTCGCGGTATAGTCGATCGCACCTACCAAGCCCCCGAACCGACACCAACCCCAACCCCCGAACCGACACCGACACCTGCATTAGAAAAAACACCAGTTGTCCAACCCTCACCAGCGGTTCCAGAAACCCCTGTTACCCAACCGAGCTTAGAGCCAACAGTCGCTCCCGAAATTGCTCCCCTTCCAGTAATAGAACCGACACCGGCAGCAACCCCCCAACTTGAAACCCCGAAAATTGTAGAACCTGTTCAAGTAATACAACCGACACCGACAGCAACCCCACAGTTAGAAACCCCGAAAATTGTAGAACCTGTTCAAGTAATACAACCGACACCGACAGCAACTCCACAGTTAGAAACCCCCAAAGTTGTTGCACCCGTTAAAATAATAGAACCCATCCCAACAGCATCTCCCCAAACAAAAAAACAGGAATATAAAGGATACTACAATCGGTTCCGCAACTTCCTGCGTCAAGAACCCCAACCTGTTAATCCTTCAGAGCCACCAACCCTCCCAGAAATAACAGGAAAAGCTCCAGTACCAAAAGTAGTCGCTCCCGCGATACCAGAACAGTCTCCCAATCTGGTACTGCCAACGCCACCAGTGGCCGCTGAAACTCCTAGCCAGCCAACCAGCGAATTAGCCTCTCCCGAAACAACAGTTTCCGAACCAGAAAATCCGCCCAAATCCGAACAAAAAGTCGAATTTGCCACCTAACAAAAACTTTCTGGGCTTCGTGGCATGGGCGTCCCGCCCGTGATCCATCTGCGGTCAAAAATCAAAAATTAGGACACTAAAAAATGACCTACCTCGAAACAGCAGCCAAATTCTACAGCGATGTTGCCGAAACACCCCAAATCGGACTTTGCTGCGTCCAAAGCAGCCCCTTGCAATTGCCAGGATTAAAAATTCCCGAACAAATGCAAGAAATGAATTATGGCTGTGGCACAACCGTTCACGCCGCCGAACTTGTAGGCAATCCCTTCGTGCTTTATGTAGGCGTCGGCGGCGGCTTGGAAGCACTACAATTTGCATATTTTTCTAGACACAAAGGAGCGGTTATTGCCGTCGATCCGGTTCCAGCAATGCGAGATGCGGCTGCACGAAACTTACAAATTGCCGCCCACGAAAATGATTGGTTTGATGCTAGTTTTGTGGAAATTTGTGAAGGCGATGCTTTTTCGTTGCCGGTGCCGGATGCTTCTGTAGATGTTGTCGCCCAAAACTGCTTGTTTAATATTTTTGAACCTGCGGATTTAGCTAAAGCATTAAAAGAGACTTATCGGGTGTTAAAACCGGGCGGCCGATTGTTGATGAGCGATCCGATCGCAACTCGGCCAATTCCGCAGCATTTGAAGGAAGACCAACGCTTGCGGGCTTTGTGTTTGTCCGGTGCTCTGACATACGAAGAATACGTTCAACACCTTGTGGACGTTGGTTTTGGCCAAGTCGAAGTGCGGGCGCGCCGTCCTTACCGATTGCTGGACAAATACAATTATCAATTGGATGTCGATTTGCTGTTAGAAAGCCTGGATTCGGTGTCTTTCAAAGTGGATGTACCGGATGACGGAGCTTGCATTTTCACTGGCAAGACGGCGATTTATACGGGGATGGAAGAGTTATTTGATGACGGGGCGGGTCACGTTTTGCAGCGGGGAGTTCCAGCCGCGGTGTGCGATAAAACTGCTGGCAAGTTGGGGGGATTGATGCCCGATAAGGTGTTAATTACGGATTCGACTTGGCATTATAACGGCGGCGGTTGCTGTTAGGTGAAAAAACGACTGTTTAAACTGCGCCTACACAAACGAAGTCCGCCTGCGCGGACTCTTGAGAACCCGCGCAGGCGGGTTTTGTGTGTTTAGTCGCGATTTCCAATCGCCCGGTAGATTTGGGCAGAATCAAAATTCTGATAAGGTATGTTACCAAGCTATAAGCTGAAGTTGAGGCGCGACTGATTCCCTGCAATACTGTCTGATTAGCGCTTGGGCATTTTCCCTGTTTTGTCCCGTGTATAAATTGTAAACTACTTCCTCATTTTGAGAGGATAGATATAACAAACCACAATTTTTTACCCGCGAGTAAATTAAGGGAACTTTGGCAAAGTCAAGTAAAGTAGCTTTTTTACGATCGCGCTCTTTCGCTTCTGGGCTATCGTGGTACTGAGACTGAAACTCTACTACTAGGCAAGGATTGTAGTTCAAGTCTGTGATTAGAGCATCCACAGCACTCCTAAATAAAAACTTTTTTAGTTCCCAGTCAAGGTTGCTGACTTGTTCGCAAATTTGGGACAAGCTAACCTGTGTATGAATTTTATAGTTGTTGTCTACACAGGTATGAAGAAATTCGAGCATTCTTTCTTCGTAAGGGTTGACCAGTCTTTTGGCTTTGACAGACATTATTGTGCATCCATGAGAATTTTTGCAAAGTGACCCAGGAACTCTTCTAGAACTTCACTTGAACTGATAGAAACCTGCCATGCGTAGGGAAACAGTTTATCTTCCCTGAGTATGACGTAGCTGTCCCTATTACTTAATGTTTCAAGGGGAAATTTTTCATTTTCTTTAAGGGGAATCTTGAGAATTGTGCGTTTACAGGAAGCAAAAGAAACGTTAATTTTTTGTGATATATCAGAACAATCTATTAGTTGTTCTATAATTTCATTTATATAAAACTTTCCCCAGGTTTTTCCTTCTACCAGGCCAGGAAACCGCGGATCGATTAAATTTAAAAAAAGCTCTTTTTTACTGGGTAACACCCAGACGGCTCCTGCTGTAAGTTCAGCTTCTACTTCTACCAAGGTCCAATACTTAAAGCTGAGTATATGTTCGTCTAAGAGATCTTGACGAATAGAAATAAACAAACTATCCTTTCGCTCTTGAAAAACAAGTTGATAACGTTTATCCCCTTTCCCTGGCTTCTTAACTCTGTATCCTATATATTGAGAGGTTCGCTTCTCCTCAAACTTTTCGTAGAAACCAAGTTCCTTTAACAAACTAATAGCCAAAGACATCAAATCTTGGCCACCTTCAATAACTTGAATATTGGTTGAAATCAGGCGGGGTATCCCGTCTTCTACCTCAAAACGCTGGATGACATCGTAGATAATTTTGGACATTTGCTATTTCCTAAAAACCTTGGCTAAGGTTCATAGACATAGCTTAAGCTTGCCATCCAGGAATGTCAAGCATCTTGGCTAAGATTTTTAGATGTTAATTACCGAGGGATTCTTTGAGTATTTATACGCAACAAGGACAGTGAGGCCCGATCGCACCCCTCGCCCCCTCTTGTGGTACAGGCACTCCGACCTGTACCACAAGCCCTTGTTTAAGCTTCCCTTTTCCCCATCGTGCCAAACTTCCCGCTAAATTAAAGAAGTAAAAAAATCATTCACATCCTACCCAGGAGATGCCATGCCCCGCGTCAGAGCACCAGAATTCCCCGGAAACTACCCCTGGCTGAACACCGAAAAACCTTTATCCATTGAATCCTTAAAAGGGCGCGTTGTCCTCCTCGACTTCTGGACGTACTGCTGCATCAACTGCTTGCACGTCCTGCCCGACTTAAAATACCTCGAACAAAAATATAAAGATTCCCTCACGGTTATCGGTGTTCACTCGGCTAAATTTGAAAACGAAAAAGAAGTAGAAAACATCCGCCAAGCTATCCTCCGCTACGATATCGAACATCCTGTAATCGTTGACAGCGGCATGAAAGTTTGGCAAAGCTACGCGGTTCGCGCTTGGCCGACTTTAATGGTGATCGATCCTGAAAGTTATGTCGTTGGCTTTGTTTCGGGTGAAGGGAATAGAGAAGCACTTGACGAGTTAGTTGGCAAGTTAATTGCTGAATACAAAGATAAAAATGCACTTAACTTTAAACAACTCAGTTTTCGCTTAGAAAAACAGCGCAAACCTGTATCAACACCGCTGGCTTTTCCCGGTAAAGTGCTGGCATTTGCGATCGCTGCAACGGAAGCCAAACATCTTCACCAACAGGGCGCGCTTTTGGGCGAAATGAGTCAGGAAAATGAATCTGTAGATGAAACTGTATTGCCGGGGCCTGCTAATTCAGTCATACAAAACTTAGTCGGTTCTTGCTTATTTATTGCCGATTCCGGCCACAATAGGATTGTTGTCAGCACCCTCGAAGGTGAGGTGCTGCACGTCATCGGTAGCGGCAAACCGGGTTTAACTGATGGGGACTTTGAAGAGGCTGAGTTTTTTGCACCTCAAGGTATGGCTTTTGATGCGGAAAGTCAAATTCTATATGTTGCTGATACGGAAAATCATGCTCTCAGAAAGATTGATTTTACGACTCAACGGGTAGAAACTGTTGCTGGTACGGGCGAACAAAGTCACGAAATTTCACCCCGCAGCGGCAAGGGTTTAGAAACGCAATTGAATTCGCCTTGGGATTTAGAAAGAGTTGGAAATAGACTTTTTATTGCAATGGCGGGTTCCCACCAAATTTGGGAAATGCAGTTAGACACTGGCACGATCGGCACTTATGCGGGTATTGGCAGAGAATCCTGTGTGGACGGGAATCTTGCAGAATCTGCTTTTTCTCAGCCCAGCGGCCTCGCTACGGATCGATCGGAGTTGTTTGTTGCTGACAGCGAAATTAGTTCGATTCGCGCTGTGGGTATAGATGAAGACCCGAAGGTTCGCACTGTTTGCGGTAGCGGTGAATTGTTTGGTTTTGGGGATAAAGATGGTCGCGGTGATGAGGTCAGGTTGCAGCACTGTTTGGGTGTTGAATACGCTCAAAATTACCTCTGGGTGGCTGATACTTACAATCACAAAATTAAGCGGATCGACCACCGGGGCGGTACGTGCAGAACCATGATTGGAGATGGTACAGCAGGTTTGGTTGATGCTAAAGGTCTCAGGGCTCGATTTTTTGAACCTTCAGGGTTGAGTGCGATCGGGCCTCATTTGTTTGTTGCTGATACGAACAATCATGTAATTCGACGAGTTGAGTTGGATACGCTGGAAGTCACAACTTTGGATTTCCCCAGTTTGTGCGCTCCGGATGTTTGTCTTCCTGATTAAGTCGATCGACTTTTTTGACTTCAGGCACAGGTCTCAATTCTCCTGATTGCCAGATTGATTGTGGTAAAGTAAGGTGCTCTTCGGCGCACCTTACCACAATTTGCAAGCCAAGTAAGTTACCCGAATTATTCGCGGTGAGTGCTGTACCTCACCCGCAATTCACTTCGGGATGCAGAACCTTTATATTTAGGGTGTACTGCCCAAAAACACCTAACCGATATAAGTAGAACGCCAAACTACTTTTTGCGTCCAGGAGTGAATTACTAAATGTTGTTAATTCCAGGGCTACTAAAACCGCGATCGCCCTTATTAAATAATCGCAAAAATCCTCGCCCCAATCTAAAATTCCGAATAGCTCAGCAGGCGTACTATTTTTTCATTATCATTCAATTCGCCGACAATTCGTCGCACGGGTTTCGGCCAGATTTTAATCAAAGTAGGAGTTGCTGAAATCTGATCTGCCTCAGCTTGGTCTGGATGTTTCAAAACATCAATTACTTTTAAAGTGTAGGGACGATCGAGGCATTTCTCTAAAAACTGGTGTAAAGTTTCCAGGGTGCGTTCAGTGCTGGGGTTGCTGCCGGAAACAAACAGACGCAAAACGTACCCTTGAGTTTGTGGCGGTGGGGTGAGTGCTGTTGGTTTGGGAAGCCGAGTCTGCTGCGGTTGCGGAAAGCCCAAGGGAGTTAAGAGCGAACTGCTCCAGTCCGATCGAGCTTCGGGGCTGGCATACTGTACAACTAAGTCGTGATTTTCCCAAAGTTCGGGGAATTGTTCGTGATAAGTAGCAATTGCCATCGGTTCGCACATTTCTTCGCTCCGGGGATGCCACACTAAGTCGCCAGTCCCAAAAATGGCGTTCAGCAGCGTTTGATGTCGCAGCACGGGGGGGTAAGCCTCGGCAGCAACCCGCACCTGCCTATCGCCTGGATCGAGCCAGGAGTCAACGGTTGCCGTGTAGCAAGGTATCAGAAAATGCGGCGGTTCCGACAAACCGAGGATCTCCTGTAGAGCTACGCACAACTGCAAATGCCACCGAGTTTGCTTGCGGGGGTCTATGCAATAGATTAAGTCTCCCCCTGGTGTAAACAGCGCAATGCCTTTGAAAAATTCTGGCACAATAGGGCGATCGACTTTCAATTCAGTACACCAATAAAAGTTAACAGTTAACAGTTAACTTTTAACTGCTAACTGTTAACACTCGACCTTTAGACTCGACCTCGGAGCATCTGAGCCATTTCGTTCGGGAACGGCGAGTTCTCTACACAAAGTTCTTCAGTAATTCGACCTTCTTGATAAAGGCCGTAGAGCGACTTATTCATCGTCGTCATGCCTTCATAAGTATCTTTGATCATGATTTGATTGATTTCCTCATTCTGGCCCTTCAGAATGTATTCCTTAACCACGTCGGTATTGATCATCACGTCGTGGAAAGCAGCCCGCTTTCCGTCTGTGGTTTTGCACAGCAGTTGAGCAATAATCGCCACTAGGGATTCGGAAATTGAGACCCGTATGGCATCCTGTTCTTCCGCCCCGAACATATCAAGAATCCGGTTCAGGGTCTTAACCGCACTGTTGGTGTGCAGGGTTCCTGCAACTAAGTGACCGGTTTGAGAGGCTTTGAGGGCGATTTCCACCGTCTCTCTGTCCCGAATTTCTCCTACTAGCAGCATATCCGGGTCTTGTCGCAGAGCGCCTTTGAGAGCGCTCATAAACTTGAGGGTGTGCCTGCCGACTTCCCGGTGCTTGATCAAGGATTTTTTGCTTTCGTGTACGAATTCTACCGGGTCTTCGATCGTGATGATGTTGTAGGCTTTAGTCTTATTGATGTAGTCGATCATCGCGGCCAAGGTGGTAGACTTACCCGAACCTGTCGGGCCTGTCACCAAAATCAGCCCTTTGTGGTAGCCACATATTTTCCTAAATACCTCCGGCAGTTTCAATTCCTCCAGTGTCATTATTTTGGCAGGAATTAGCCGCAGTACCATTGCCGGGCCGGCCAAGGAGTCCATGCAACTGATCCGAATGCGGACGAACCCGAAGTCGAAAGCGCCGTCAAAGTCTAAGGTTTTTTGGAAAATTTCAATTTCTTCATCGCTCATGCACTCCCGCAACCAGCCAAAAAACGTATCTAAATCCGTCGGTGGATAGCCGATGTCGGCAATCTCGCCCCGGGTGCGGAAGCGGGGAACTTCGTTTACTCCGAGGTGAAGGTCGGATACTCCTTCTTCTTTGGCTCGGATTACTAGCTCTTTCAAACTCGGAACTCCGCCGCTGCTAGAGCTCTGACTTTTAGGTGTGGCGAAGGATTGCGGCGCTGGTGCGGGTGGCGCTGCTGGTGCGGGTGCCGGGGGCGGTGCGGGTGGCATTCCTGCTGCTCTGGGGGGCATTCCGGGAGCTGGAGGGCGGGGCATTCCTGGCGGTGGGGGGGCTCCGGGTACGGGCGGGCGAGGAGCTGGCGGATGCTGTTGTGTCATATGCGCTACCTTAAGTTGGTGAGAAGGCTGACTCGAACAGATGATTTGTGGGAGTTGAACAATGCCGATCGCCATTGTGCGCGTCTTGCACAAAAGCTTAACTGTTGTTCTAAGTCTATCCTAAGAGGGGGTCGTAGTGCTGCAATACTAAGCAACTATTCTGCCAATTGGAGGATGCCATCCCTCTCGATATATGATCGAATATGGATTTTTGACTTTTTTGGATAAACTTCTTAAGGAAAAGAGTTTTCAGCAACTCAACAGTATTAAATTATACTTTGCCCAAATATTAAGGAGTTAAACGGATGAATTCTGTCGATCTGGCTTTTACTCCAGCTTTGGAGCTGGCGGAGTCGATCCGCACCCTGGAAGTGTCGCCTTTAGAAATTGTAAATCTCTACTTGGAACGGATTGAGCGATTAAATCCTGAGCTGGGCAGTTATTTTACTGTAACGGCCGAGCGGGCGATCGCCCTGGCTAAATCTCAAACCGAAAAACTAGCTGGGTTAAACAAGCCACAGGAATTGCCACCTTTTTTCGGAGTGCCGATCGCCATTAAAGACTTGACACCCGTTACCGGCCTTCCCTGTACTTACGGCACTCAGGCTTTGCTGGGTAACATCTCTGCCTACGACGAGTCAGTAGTATGGCGGATCAAAGCAGCGGGATTTAACATTCTGGGCAAAACAGCCACCTCTCAAATTGGCTCATTACCTTACACCGAACCAGAAGGTTTCCCGCCCGCGCGCAATCCCTGGAATTTAGACTATACGCCCGGAGGTTCCAGCGGAGGCTCAGCGGCGGCTGTAGCAGCGGGTTTGTGTGCGATCGCCCAAGGTTCAGACGGCGGCGGTTCGATTCGAGGCCCAGCTTCCTGCTGCGGCTTAGTGGGCATTAAACCATCGCGGGGGCGAGTTTCCTGGGCACCTGTCGGAGATTACCTCAGCGGCATTTCTACAAACGGCCCACTGGCGCGCACTGTAGCTGACGCCGCCGCACTTTTGGATGTGATGTCAGGTTACACGACAGGCGATCCGTACTGGCTACCAGATTCAAATCCGACCTTTTTAGAGGCTTCCCGCCAAAAGTCGGGCAAACTGCGAATTGCGTTTTCTACGACTATTTCCCCTGTGGGCGAGGCTGCGCCTATCTGTCAGCAAGCGGTACTCGAAACCGTCAAGTTACTGACAGATTTGGGTCACGATGTCGAACCTGGATGCCCGGATTTTACGGGTTTAATCGAACCGTTTATCGCAATTTGGCAGTCGGGGGCGGCGGCAAGCGGCATTCCAGGCCCTGCTTTGGAACCGATGAATCGCTGGCTGTTAGAAAGAACTATTTCCGCTGGGGAATATTTGCGGGCGGTGAATCAAATGCAGGTGATTTCACGGCGGATTGTGGGATTCTTTGAAAAATTTGATGTGTTAGTTTTGCCAACTTATATGCACTCGCCAATCCGGGTTGGGGAGTGGGCGGATTTGAGTTTTGAAGAAACTTTGCAGCGCATTATTAATTGGGTTGCTCCTTGTCCGCCGTTTAATGCTAGCGGTTTGCCTGCGATCGCACTTCCTGCTATTTTAGATAACAACGGTTTGCCCGTGGGAATTCAAATTATCGGGCGGCCGGCGGCGGAAGCAACTTTAATTGCTTTAGCGGCGCAGATGGAAGCGGCGAAACCTTTCCCGGTTTTAGATTTTAAATAGACAATAGCCAGGGATAAAAGCACGTTTCCCTTTTTTAGGGGTATGCCAAATCAGGATATGTCTGCGGGGAACTAGAAATCCGGTTTTTCGCATAAATTTCTATTGACTGTTTGACATTTGAACAATATTGATGCAAGGGGAAACGAGAGGATTGAGAAAAAGGACAAATTTCAGCTTTAATTTTGGTAAGTAAATATAAAACACTTCTTAAGGTACTTGACTTTTTGGGGAAAGAAGGTACAATTTTTTTCAAAATTATTCCCGATGGCGGGTGTATCTAAAAAAATAGCTTATGTTTAACACAGCAGGACGGTTTCCAGAAAATCCGATTCCGGGAAATGTTGCGGGTGTTTCAGCGGAAATACTAGACTTATTTGACAGTAAGTTCGATCGCTTAAATCAGATAGGGACAATTGCCGTAGGCGATACCAATATTTTATTTGATAACAGCTACGATTTGACTCAAAAACCAGATTTGCCGGCTGCTGCGACTGGTAGTGCGATCGGGCTTTTTGGGCCATCCACCGACAGCGGTCTCCAATCGTCAGGAGGCGACAATCTTAAAGTTGATAGTAGTCTAAAATCCCAGACCGCTGTCTCCAATCAAGTTCAGAGAGACGAACTAACAGGGATGGATTTTGCTGTTGGTGATAGTAGTGGCGTGCCAGAACTCACGCAATCCCAAACTTCTTCCCTACTTCCTGATGAAAACTGGGCTTTCAATTTTAAAGATTACACCATCGAACACCAAGGTTTAAACACCCTCAACCTCAAAGTTGGTTACGGGTTAAAACCGGGAATTACCCCGAACGAATATCCAGATGTTGTTCCCATTTACCAAAGTATTGATAATTTCCTAGTTAACTACCCGAACGAAACAGATTTTTGGGAAATTGTTAACAAAAATTTGACGGAAAAGGTGCTTAATGAAAATCCGGTACTGACAGATGTTACGATTCAACTGGAAGTTTTGCCAACGGAGAAATTGCCCTACGAGCGCGCCAGTACAGTTTTCCGCAGTCAATCGGGCAAAATCACAGAAGATTGGAAGTTTTCAGTCAAAGACTACGCAATCAATCACCAAGGATTGAACAAGGTCAATCTCGATATAGATTACCAGTACAAGCCGGAAATCGCTCCCAATGAATATCCCGATTTTGTGCCAATCTACAAGAGCATTGATAACTTTTTAACCTCATATCCGAACGAAACTGATTTTTGGGAAGTTGTCAATAAAAACTTGACTCAAAATATCCTCAACGAAAATCCTGCCTTGGCAGCAATTAAGATAGATTTCAACGTTCTGCCAAGCCAAACCTTGCCCTACAACCGCACCAGCAAAGTTACTCGCACTCAACCCAGCAATCCTCAAGGAACTTTCCTAGTTGGCAATAGCAGGGGAAATAATGTACTTCGGTTTGACGGCAATACCGGCAATTTTCTCGGGGAATTTATTCCACCGGGAAGCGGCGGTTTGTTCAATCCAGATACGATCGTTTTTGGACCCGATGGCAATGGCGATGATAAGTCGGACATTTACGTTACTAGCGGCGACAAGCCCGGAAATTCGGGAGAACCGACAGCCTCTGCGGTATTGCGGTATGACGGAATTACTGGCGCCTTTATTGACAAGTTTGTCGGCGATAATCCGAACACGGCGGCCGATGAAACTGGCGGATTGTTTCGCCCTTACGGTTTAGCTTTTGGCCCTGACGGTAATTTTTATGTCAGCAGTTTTTTGAGTGACCAAATTCTCCGATATAACGGCAAAACAGGACAGTTTATTGATGTATTTGCTTCGGGAAATCAGCAAGCGGGAGGATTGAATGGCCCGAACGGTTTACTGTTTGCTCCTGACGGCAATTTGTACGTGACAACGCAGGGGAGCGTTGCTCGCAATGGTAAAGCAGATTTTAGCGCAGGTTTCCCCAGTCAGGTGCTGCGTTACAACCCGCAAACCCGGCAGTTAAGTATCTTTGCTTCGCCCGATCCTTCGCCTCGGGGTCAGGGATTTGCAAGTCTTTTGGGAATGGCAATCGGGCCCGCTGACAGCGACCTTTATGTCAGCGATTTTGCTAACGATATCAGGCGCTACAATTTAAAAAGTGGGGAATTGGTCAAGGTTTTATCTACCAATTATACTGATACTTCGCCCAGTAGCAATTATGTAGGTAGTTTGGCCTTTTCGCCGATCGGCAATTTGTTTGCAGTTGGCTTTGACAACCGCGCTAATGCTAACGGTGCCGGCGCCGTTTTGCGGTATAATGGCAAGACTGACGAACCGCTGCCCATATCGGGAAATCCTGGGTCGAGTAACAGTTCTATTTTTGTCCCTCCCGACAGCAAGTTACAGCGTCCAATAGGAATTGCTTTCTTTCCATCCGATGCTCAACTGACGCAGAAATGGAATTTTACATTGGCAAATTACCCAATTAATCATCAAGGGTTAAACAACCTGAATATTGATGTAAATTATAAGTACAAAGACGGGATTCAAAATTATCAGTATCCTGATTTTGTTCCCATTTACAAGAGCATTGACAATCTTTTAGTTAACTACCCGAACGAAACAGATTTTTGGGAAATTGTCAACAAAAATCTGACCGAAAAAGTGCTTGCTGATAATCCGGCACTTTCGTCGGTGACGGTTAATTTGGATGTTTTACCGACGAACCGATTGCCTTACGAGCGCAGCAGTACCGTTACTCGCACTCAAGATGGTAAATTAGGCGAAGCCTGGGATTTCAAGATTGCTAATTACTCGATCGATCACCAGGGTTTGAATAACCTCAATATTGATGTCAAATATCAGTACAAACCAGGAATTACGCAGGATGAGTATCCAGACTTTGTGCCGATTTACAAAAGCATCGACAGTTTCTTGACTAATTATCCCAATGAAACGGATTTCTGGGAAATTCTTAATAAGAGTTTGACGCAAAAGCTGCTAGCCGAAAATCCGGCTTTGGATTCGTTGCAAATTAATCTGGATGTTTTGCCGACTAACAGATTGCCTTACGAGCGAGCTAGTATTGTGTCGATCGCTTAGCCTATCATTGAAAATTAGATGGACAAATCTTGACAACAAATACATACTTAGCTACCGTAAGGCTACGGTTAAGTACGTTGCGTAGAAACCAGGTTTTTTCGCGTCCAAGACTAACCCATTTAATTTGTCTGTTGTGGTGAAAAACCCGGTTTTTTTAAGAAACCGGGTTTCTGAATTAGGAGCGAGTTTGCCACGCTCCATCTGGGGATATAGATATGTGTCCCCTTGCATTTGATACCTAAATAGTGGTGGACGAAAATAGGATAAAAAACCAGGTTTCGGCGTTAAAGTCGATCGCTCACAACCTGTTATTTTGATTCTTAACCAGGTTTTTGTGCCTCCCAGACTGAAAAAGATAGTTTTTTTATCCGAGTTCGTGAAGCACTCAATTTCTAGTCATTAACCCCATATTTTACCCATAAACCCCGTTGCTACCGCCCAGCCTTACTTATTAAAAATTACGCTGTCGATTATTGATAATACCTCTTTAGATTGATAGACATTTTGATTATTTCCTTTTAAATATGGTAGCAGTTCGCTGCCAATATTTAGGGTGAAATTTATGTTAACTTCCGGGCCAATTACCGCCCCCGTTCCCGTTTTCCTGGTTCTTTTAGCAATCATGCTACTCGCGCCGCTGTTATTTGAGCGTTTGCGACTACCGGGAATAGTTGGTTTAATTATTGCTGGCGTAATCGTCGGGCCCAACGGTCTCAATTTGCTGCAACGAGACGCTACTATTGTTTTGTTAGGTACTGTAGGATTGCTGTTTTTGATGTTCCTAGCGGGACTGGAAACTAGCCTCGACGACCTCAAACTCAATGCGGACAAAGCTGTCATATTTGGGCTGGCTACTTTTTCGCTACCGATGATATTGGGGACAGGAGCGATGCTGCTGTTGGGATATAGCTGGCTGGCTGCAATTTTAGTCGCTTCTTGTTTCGCTACGCACACACTTTTAGCGCTGCCAATTCTCACCAAATTGGGATTGATGCGAACTCAGACTATTACTACGACTTTGGGCGGGACTTTAATTACGAATGTGTTGGGCCTGTTGGTGCTGGCAATTGTTGTCAAAGCTTTCAAAGGAAATCTCACTCTCGAATTCTGGCTGTTTCTAATTCCATCTCTTGCTATCTACACTTTTGGTACTTTGTGGGGAGTTCCCAAAATTGGTCGCTGGTTCTTTAAGAAATTTGGTCACGACGAAAATGCCGAATTTATATTTGTACTGGCTACCCTATTTCTAGTTTCTTACGCAGCAGAACTAATTGAAATTGAGGCAATTATTGGTGCGTTTTTATCGGGAATTGCCATTACTCAAATTATTCCCAAAATGAGTCCCTTGATGAATCGGATTGAGTTTATTGGCAATACGCTGTTTGTGCCGTTTTTTCTGATTTCTGTGGGGATGTTAATTGACCCGCTAATTTTGGTAAAGCAGCCGCAGTCTTTGTTGGTGGCTGCGGTGATGATTGTAGCTGAGGTGGTGAGCAAGTTTTTGGCAGCTTGGCTACCGGGGAAATTATTTCGTTTTGAGTTTCCCAGCATTATGGTAATGTTCGGTCTTTCTGTTGCTCAAGCTGCTTCTACTTTGGCGGCGATTACGGTTGCTTTTGAGATTAAATTGGTCGATCGCGTAACGGTGAACGGCATCATTGCCATGATTTTAGTAACTTGTGTCGCTTCTCCTTGGATTGTATCTCGGTGGGGTCAACAAATGCAGCAGCCGGGGTCGAGTTTGCCGACTCCTAGTTTGGGAAAGCTTTCATGGGGAGAGCGAGTTTTAGTGCCTGTTGCTAATCCGAATACGGAAGATAATTTGCTGCGTTTGGCTTTGATTTTAGCCAAAAAATCTCAGGGAACTTTGCTACCGCTGCATATTTTGTCCGATCGCGGGGAAGCAATTTTGCCCGCAGAGAAAATGCAGCAAACTCAACTTTTGAAGGCTGCGGAAACTGTGGCTCATGCCGCTGCTTGTGCGGTTGAACCGATCGCGAGGATAGATGATGCGATCGATCGCGGAATCCTTCGGAGTGCAACCGAACGCGAGGCTAGTTTAATTGTTTGCGGTTGGAAGGGATTTTCTACGACTCGCGACAATTTTTTTGGCAGCATCATTGATAATGTGGTCAGGCGATCGCCCGTACCCGTACTGATTGCTCGATTTCCCGATCCTCTCCAGAATACAGCCAGAGTTATTTTGGCGGTAACTGACAGCGAGTTGACTCGGTTTGGGTTTCAGGAAACCGTGGATATTGCTAAGAGTTTGGCAGAGGAACTTAAGGCGAGTTTGCAAGTGTTGTTGGTGGCGACACAACGGGAGAAAAGCCAGAAAAGTGCGGCGGAGGTGGAAATTCTTTCTGAGATACCAGTAAATCTGGTGCGGGGAAATTTTATCAAGCTAGTTTCGCAGAATTTGTTAGAACACGATTTGCTGATTTTAACAACAATTTCTCAGCAACAGAATTTGTGGGAAAAACCGGGAACTCTCAAAGAACCGGAAGCGATCGCCCGGACTCACCAGAATATTTCGATGCTTGTTGTTTATTTTC
The DNA here is from genome assembly GCF_036701355.1 of Microcoleus sp. Pol12B3. Lineage (NCBI taxonomy): Bacteria > Bacillati > Cyanobacteriota > Cyanophyceae > Oscillatoriales > Microcoleaceae > Microcoleus > Microcoleus sp. Pol12B3. The sequence continues at coordinate 71,605 of NZ_JAUBQS010000015.1, read as the reverse complement.
CTGTATCTTGAGGAAGATTTTAACCGCCGATGATGTTATGAATCTGCATTCATCTGGGGTTAATGTTGGAGGACTAAAGCCAAGTGGCAAATTAAACAAAGGTATGTAGTTATGCTTGTGCGATCTTTCTTAAGCTAAGAGCGCACAATCGCAACTACATACCTAAAATTTAACCCCCTATTTGTGACAATTGTGTAAGCTGTTGTACATTTAATTTGTATGTTGAGGGCGGGCAGGATGCCCACCCCACAAGAGGAAAAAATTATTTTACTATGCAATTTAAATGCGGATTAGCTTAAGTCCTATATTTAATCCTAATTCAACGGAATTGCTAGCAAAACTTCCGCTGCGCGAATCTGAAATACACTAGATCGCCGTACATAGTTTTTAGGCAAAACTTTGATAGCTAATCGATAGACCCTATTTTGAATCTTGCCCTTACCGCAATTTGGCTTAGTGCCTTAAAAAATATCAAATCCGGTATCATCAGAATTAATATTACCCCCAGTCAGGACACGCGCCGTGCAGTTTCCGGAAAATTAATCGGGCGATCTGCTCGCTCTTTTCACTCGTGAAGTTTGTATTTTTTGGGCGGTCGGTAAAAAAATCCTTCAACTCATCATCGTTAGCACCCGCACAAGAAGTGTACTTAGGTACCGAATGTGCGATCGGCAAGTAAATATGCGTAGGTGCTTTGCCGATCGCACCCCGATGAAGACAATTTCTCGGCATCTAGGACAATTTCTCGGTATCTGGGAGAATTTTGAGAATATGGTGATCTACCCCCTCTAGTTCAATAAGGTAAAAATGAGCATCAGACCAAATTTCAGATGGTTTTCTTCGGTGGCGAGTGTTTTGGGTTCGATTTCGATTAATCCTTTCAGCGACGTGACATCTCCTGTAAAAGCTGCAGAAACGGTTGTTGTCCGCAAAGGTATTTTAGAATCTTCAATATCGGTTGCAGATTTGCGCGAACTCGCAGAAACAGGAAATGTCCCGGCAAAACTGCAAGCTTATGCCAATCTCCTGTCCTCCGAACAGCGGAGTAAAATTTTTCGGGCGCTGCAAGCGAAAATTCCCTTAAATGTAGTCGGCCTGAGCAACTTGCTAAATACGGGCATCGGCACTGCCATCCTGACGGATTTGACTACAGTGATACCCAGCGGCGACGGTGGGGGTGTGGAAGCGTTGCGAGCGGCTCTGCTGCAGGGAGCCAACGCGCCGGAAGGCTTATCGGTATTGAGTTTTATTGAATCTTATCCAAGCTCGCGGGTCGTGGTAGATCTCGATCGAGCTTTCGCAGTTTTGGGAAATATGAACGCAAGTTTTTGGCAAACTCAGCGCTTTATGGCGGCGATCGCACCTCAGTTAGCACCGGTTAAACCCCTGTTTAACCTGCCTTTCGATCCAACCCAACCCGGCCCTAATTCGGTGCAGGTACGGGCGCTAGATTTGAACGATAGCGCCCGCAATCGACCTATTCCGGTGGATGTGTATTGGTCGAAAGCTGCAACAGCCGACAAACCGACGATCGTCTTTTCTCACGGGTTGGGTTCCGTCCGCACGGATTTGCGCTACTTAGCGGAGCATTTGGCGTCTCACGGCTATGTAGTAGCAGCTTTAGAACATCCAGGCAGCAACGAGACGAATACCAATGCTGCGATGGCGGGGAAGTGTCCCTTGCTAGCTCCTCAAGAGTTTTTAGACCGTCCCAAAGACATCAGTTTTGTACTCGACGAACTGACAAAATTGAACCAAACTGATGATAACTTGCAGGGGAAAATGGCGCTCGATCCATCGGTAATAATTGGCTATTCTTTCGGGGGCGCTACAGCCTTGTCCGTGGCCGGCGCCGAACTGCAATTGAGTGGACTCAAACAGCGGTGTCAGGGAGATTTGATTGGGTTCAGCTTAGGCGAAGGCATTCAGTGCGCGGCGGCCGGATTGCCCGAAGAACGGTATCAATTGCGGGATGGGAGGATTAAAAGGGCGATCGCCATGAATCCTATCACATCATTACTATTTGGAGAAACGGGTTTGAGTTCAATTGAAATTCCTACATTAATAGTAGCATCTTCTGCGGACAAAACCACTCCCGCCTTAGCCGAACAAATTGCCGGCTTCCCAAAGATTCCATCTCCCAAATGGCTAGTCGGTTTTGTAGGAGGAACCCACTTAAGCGTCAAAGATACCAGTACAACTTTAAACCAAGTTCGGAGACCTAGCACAGTCATTACCGGGGATGAATTTGTCGGCGACCAAGCTGCTAGCATACGCAATTATATAAAAGCTGTAACTTTAGCCACCGCCGCTCAACTAACTCCTGAAGCTGACAAATATGCAGTTTTTCTAACGCCCGAATACGCCCAATTTGCCTCTACCAATGAAATCCCGGTGCGGCTGGTAACAGAAATTTCCCCTGAAATTAATGCAGTAGTGCAAACTTTTATTCAAGGAAATAAGTAGTCATTAATAATTAAGTAGGTAAACGCCCAAAAACCCTAGTATCTTCTACAGTTCTCGACCTCGAAAATAATTAGGTAGGGTCCGCACGGCGCACCTCACCGCTATTAGTCATTAGCTAATAATTTGATGTCCGGTCCAACACCTATAATAAAAGTGTTTGTAGTGGTCGTTCGAGAGGACATCATATTGTGAGCAGCAGTCTTTCCTGTTCTCTGCGCGGCCGCGTAGCCCCGAAGGGTGTATTTTTCTTCTTAAGCTGTCTCTGATATATTTTGTCCGTGCAAGGGCAAAATATAACAAAGCGCTTTCACAAACTCTACCCCCAAACTGCCATGCTTAAAAAAAATCTTATCCCGCTGTTGCTGCTGTTTGCAGCCCTGTTTACCCTTTACGGCGACACCTTAACTTTTCTCCCCAAACCTGTAAGAGATACTAGCGTGGCAAGTCGGAAGTTTTTCGTCGGGTTGTGGCCAGATTGGTTGAGGCCGAGAGATTTCAACGAGAAAAGGCAAGAGGATATTGAAAAATTGCAAAAAACTCCTAGTCCCAGTCGATAGTTTTGACCTACCAGCGAAAAAGCCAGTTTCTATAACAATACTTAGCCATTTTCTTGTAGGTTGGGTGAAGCGAAGCACAACCAAACAATACGATTTGAGATTGTAGATTTTAGATTTTTCCTCCAATCTCAAATCGATTAAACTTGAAATTTTAGATTTTCATCAAAGCAGTAAGGTGTGCATTGCACACCCTACAGATAGAGGTTATGCCTCCAGGACTGTTTTAGATTGGTCTTCCCATCTAAAATCTAAAATCTAAAATCTAAAATTGATTAGGCGTGCTTTTTCAACCAGCTAAACATAGCTCGCAAATCTTTACCAACTTCTTCAATAGGATGTTCTGCTTCCTGACGGCGCATGGAGGTAAAGCCTGGTTTGCCGGCTTGGTTTTCGAGCACGAATTCGCGGGCAAATTGGCCGGATTGAATTTCGCTGAGAATTTTCCGCATTTCGGCGCGGGTTTGATCCGTGACGATGCGGGGGCCGCGAGTTAAATCGCCGTATTCTGCGGTATTGGAGATGCTGTCGCGCATTTTGGCGAGGCCTCCTTCTACTACTAAGTCAACGATAAGTTTAACTTCGTGCAAACATTCAAAATAAGCTAATTCCGGTTGGTATCCGGCGTCAACTAAAGTTTCAAATCCAGCTTTAATTAATGCGCTCAAACCGCCGCACAAAACTACTTGTTCGCCAAAAAGATCCGTTTCTGTTTCTTCGCGGAAAGTGGTTTCCAGGATGCCGGCTCTGGTGCCGCCGATACCTTTAGCATAGGCCATTGCTCGATCGCGCGCTTGACCGGAAGCATCTTGATATACTGCAAACAAACTGGGAACACCTTCCCCTTGTTCGTAAGTGCGCCGCACCAAGTGTCCGGGGCCTTTGGGGGCAACCATTACTACGTCTACATTGGCAGGGGGAACAACTTGGCCGAAGTGAATGTTAAAACCGTGAGCAAATGCTAAAACATTTCCTTCAGAAAGGTTCGGTTCGATTTGTTCTTTGTAAATAGTTTTTTGAACTTCATCGGGCAATAAAATCATGATGAAGTCAGCGGCGGCGGCTGCTTTGTCTACCGGGTGAACTGTTAAACCCGCGTCGGTTGCTTTGGCGGCAGATTTGCTACCGGGATACAAACCGACAACGACATTCATGCCGCTGTCTTTGAGGTTGAGGGCGTGGGCGTGTCCTTGGGAACCGTAGCCGATGATAGCAATCGTTTTGTTGGCTAAGAGGTCTAGGTTCGCGTCGGTGTCGTAATACATACGGGCCATAGTGCTTGTTTCCTGAGATGCAAATTGAGTGATTGACTGCAAAACTCTCATTTTATCAAAGTAGGGTACTTTTTTTACATAATTTTTTCAATTAAGATTTGTGCGGGGGAAAATAAAGACCGATCGCGCTGAATTTCGCAGGGTGTTTCGCCGAGTCTGCGATCGTCAAATATAATTGTTAATAGCGTGCTGTGCATTTGAACAAACCTCACATCTTCGACGATTCTCAAGAACAGGATTTCCAGCCTGTGAAGCGAGAAAATTCACTTTTTGTGGAACAGGCCGGCAATCCTGTTCATAAAAAGCTTATTGAGAATGGTGCAACATCTCAGAAAAACGCAACTAACTAAGTTTTTTAAAATGAAAATAAAAGCAATACATCATGTGGCGATTATTTGCTCTGATTACGAAGCCTCCAAAAAATTTTATGTAGAAGTATTGGGATGTTCCATTATCAAAGAAACTTTCCGAACCCAGAGAAATTCTTACAAACTAGATTTGCGAGTCGGAAACGGCGACACCCTTGAGCTTTTCTCATTTCCCCATCCTCCCGAAAGAATTAACAATCCTGAAGCTTGCGGTTTGAGACATTTAGCTTTTGCAGTTGATGACATCGAAGAATCAGTTACATACTTAAAATCTCAACGAGTAGAAGTAGAAGAAATTCGCCTTGACGAGATTACAGAAAAACGGTTTACATTTTTCCGAGATCCCGACAACTTACCGTTAGAAATTTATGAAATTTAGAGCAACCAGCCAATCTAAAAAAGGTTAGCAGAGAAAATAAACAATGGACTCTCTCATCAGAAACACAATCACGGTAGGATTGCCTACTTTAATGCTATTTATCGCCATATTAGCTACAGGAAAAACAGGTGACGCCGCCGTTTGGTCGGGTTTGGTCAAAGTCGGCGGTTCCTTTGGTATGCTGATCGGCTTAGGTGTGTTGGTATTTGTAGGATTTGTTGCCAATTCGTTTAGTTATTTTGTGATAGATAGCTTGCTGGTGAGATTTTATCAAAAGCGGCGAGAGTTGGAACAGGAAGAACAACTGGTAAGAGAAATTGATAAATTGCCGATTACTAACGACCTTAAAATCAAGCTTAAATGGGCGGTGATGCACAGCATACCCAACAAAAACCTTAGTTTAAAACACATAATTTTAAAATGGTTTATTATCGCAGCAACTGTAAATGTCGTATTGTCAATAGTCGGTTATTTAGGACAATTCAACATTTTTTTTGAATTGAGTTCTCATTTTAAACTACAATACCTAGTGGTTGGTTTCTCTACTTTTATATTTTTCGCTCTCGTGCGCTCAAAAAAACTATGGCTGCTGGTGAGCGCATTTTGCATTATCATTAATTTGGCGGAAATTGTGCCTTGGTATTTTCCAGCGCCAGCAGTTGCCGCAGTAACTCCCGGACACAACTTGCGGATTTTGCATTCAAATGTTTTAAGGAGTAATCGGCGATATTCTGAGGTGATCTCGCTGGTTAAAGCAGAACAACCTGATATCGCGGTTTTTGTAGAAGTTAACTCAACTTGGGCAAAAGAATTATCGGTTTTAAGCGAGATTTTTCCTTACTTTTCTACCCAGCAAGAATCTGAGAGATTTGGCAGTGCAATATACAGCAAGCTGCCTTTAGAAAATTCCTCTGTTAAAGCCTTTTCAAATCGAAGAAAGAGCTTGTCGGCGGATGTTAAATTTCAAGGTAAAATCATTTCTCTGATTCTTGCTCATCCGACTGTGCCAGTCAAACAAGAGAGTTTTATCGATCGCAATAAACAGCTAGCAGGCATCGGCGAGTATGCAGCCCAAGTCAAAAATCCGCTGATTGTGGTTGGCGATTTCAATACCACAATGTGGTCGCCGTTCTACAAAAATATGGTAAAAACCGGAAATTTGCGAAATGCGCGATCGGGTTTTGGCATTTTACCGACTTGGCCGACTTTTATGCCGCTGGCTTATATTCCGATCGATCACTTTCTAGTCAGCAAAGAAATTGGTGTTTTGAAGATTCGTACTGGTCGCAATGTCGGTTCGGATCATTTGCCATTAATTACAGATTTGGTCCTTTGAAGGCAGGATGCTATATTTTATCACAACTTATTGATTAACTCGGCTATTGATTAGTTGATCAGCAAAACTCACCATTAAAGTGCCAGTAAGCAAACATCTAACGAGAGTATTTTTCAAGATTTTTCCAACCATAACCAGAACGTTTTATGAACTGGAGCTTGTTTTTTATACCCTCAACACCACGACTTATACTCATATTATCAAAGTAAGCAATAATCTCATCTAGCCAACGGATAATAGTGTGCCGGCTGTCAGAAAAATATTTTTTTCCTCTCAAGTGTAATTCTCCAGGTTTACATAATCGCTCTCGCCAATTTATTTCCCGCTCAATAGTTTCTCTAAAGTTTTCTTTTAAGTCAGGCATTATCTTGAGAGCGAAATACATATTTTTTAATCGGGCTATTTTTATTATTTTATTTAAATTGAAGTTTTATTCATTCTTCGATAAGGGTCATTGAGTTAATTACATCTATTAATACAGCACAGTAATTACATTGGCTTTTAATTAAGGCTATTTTATCAATTTTTAGTTATTTAATTAATGATTGATGGTTTTGGTGATAATACTTCTTTGGAGGCGTATGTTAAGCTTCTTTCTATCCTGGCAAGAACTTGATTCAGTCTTTTATATATTTGTTCATCTTTATTTGCTCGGGTTACTATTTATTTAGCAGAGTCAGCCTCGCTTTAGGCCAAAACTGCGATCGCACAATAGGTAAAGAGCGATCGCGAAATGCTAATAGTCTAGCTAACGGACTGCCAGCCCATAATTTAGCCTCTAAAAATTAAAGCATCCAGCGAATATGCACCAGGCCCTAAAAGGGTGATCGCAATCAGCATCAAGCAGTACATAAACGCTTTTTCCCAGCTTGGCGGTTCGCCCTTGCCATTGGGCCCTTCATACTGCCCTTCAGGAATTAAATAGGGATCGCTAGCAACAAAAGGCAACCGTTTGGATATATCTAAATAGATAGCAAATAGCATTGAACCGAGAATCGGCAGACTTGCTAAGAGTGTGAGAAATCCCAGAATCAGGCAAACTCCGCCAGCCAACATGGAAGCTGCTGAGAGAAAGCACAGAAACAGCGGCATTTTCAGAGCATCAGACCACTCTCGAAGATGTGTTATTTTTGGGTAGCCGTGCAGCAGGAATAAGCCGCCGACACCCACTCTCAACAATAAAAGTGCCCAGCCGGGAAGGTCTGCCGGAAAGACGGGATTGAGTGAACTAAGCAGTTTGAAACTTAGTTCTGGCAGATGAGGTGAAACTTGAGCGAACAGAAGCGCGATCGCCACGCCAATAGCAAATTTATAAATCATTTTGTCATTTCCAATCTATTGAGATATTCCAAACTGGACATGATGAAACGTCAAGTACAGATTCGTAAATAGTCGGCTATACAGCCTTTTCTCTCCTACTTACTGCACCCCGCGAGTGTTGAGATCGATCGCATACAAAGAGGTGCCAGCCGCAATCAAAAGGCGATCGCGCTGGGCTCCCCCAAAAGTCAGGTTAGCGCACGTCTCCGGTAGCGGAATTTTCCCCAAGCGAGTACCGTCGGGCGCGTACACTTGCACGCTATCTTTGGAACTCGTAAAAATATTGCCGTGTTCGTCCGTTCGCAACCCGTCGGGTTCACCAGGATCTATGACTGCGAACACGCGGCCATTGTCCGCATCGCGATCGCCTACAACATCATAGGCGCGGATGTGGTGATACCCCTGGGGCATATTGAAAGCGGAACTATCCGACACATACAAGATGCTTTCGTCTGGATTGAAGGCGAGACCGTTGGGGCGCAACATATCCGTCACCACCGCATCGATCGCACCCGTCGCCGGATCGAAGCGGTACACAAAACATCCAGGCTGTTCCTGTTCGCCGCCGTATCCCTGGTTTGGCTGCGTGAGGCCGTAGGGGGGGTCAGTAAACCAGATCGTGCCGTCACTCTTCACTACCAGGTCATTCGGGCTGTTGAGGCGCTTGCCTTGGTAGCGATCGACTAACACCTGCCATTCGCCGCTGTGTTCGCGGCGGACGATCGCGCGCAAACCCGACGAACACGAGACAAGGCGACCTTCGCTATCGCGGTAATTGCCACTTTGATAGTCGGACGGATCGCGCAAAACGCTCACTCCCTCACGGGGACTCCAGCGCAGCAGGCGGTTGCCGTGAGCGTCACTCCACACCACGCTATCATCTTCATGGAAATAAACCGGGCCTTCGCTCCAGACTGCACCGCTGGCAACCTTCTGGAGTGAAGCACCAGGACGCAGGAGCGATTTCATGCGATCGTCATAAATATTGATGCCTTCAAGCATTAGTATTTTCTACCATTTTCAAGGTCATTTATATCCTGAAACAACGATTATTCAAATACAAATCAGTCTTTAGATATAAATCTCACTTAAGCCATTAGATAGATATTAAAATTCTATCAATAATGTTAACTTAACCGCAGCGAAATATCCAAAAAAGTTGTTGTGCTTTGTTAATTAAATAGCAGGCTAGACCTTTTTTAGATATAATTAACATCTAAATTTTTGCCTCTTTAAATCATTCATAATCTAAATAGGATTAGTGCAATGGCGAACTTGGTCGCAACCGAACCTTTGGCCGCTATGCCTTCATTGCCTGCTGACAAATCCGCTGGCAATCTAGAGCTAATAACGCTATTCGATGGTCCCATGCCCATCGGTGTTGCCGTATCCAAGCAAGGGCGAATTTTCATCAGCTACCCCCGTCTGGTTGACGATGTAGAATTCACCGTTGCGGAACTCAAACAGCCGCCAGAAAAAAACGGCAATCCCGTTCCCTATCCCAATGCAGAAATCCACAAGTTAGATTCAGCTTCGCCCTCAGAACGGTTGCTTTGCGTACAAGGCATGACCATCGACGCGCGCGATCGCCTTTGGCTGTTAGACCACGCAAAAATTAAACAAAATTCAGTTCCTCCCGGCGGCCCGAAACTGGTGGGAATTGACCTGGAAAGCGATCGCATTGTCAAAAAAATTCTCTTTCCCGAATCCATCGCCTCTGCCAATTCTACCCTCAATGATGTGCGCGTCGATCTGCGCTGGGGAGAAGAAGGAATTGCCTTTATTACCGACTCATCGGAAGAAGGGCCTAACGGCATTGTTGTCGTAGATTTAGCCTCTGGAAAAAGTTGGCGCAAACTCAATGACCATCCTTCAACTAAACCAATTCCAGGCTTTTTGCCAGTAGTCGAAGGCCAACCGATGATGGTGCGCCACCCAGGCCAACCGCCCAAACACATTCACACCGGTAGCGATGGCATTGCCCTCAGCGGTGACGGTCAAAGACTGTTCTATTGTCCCCTGGCAAGCCGGCACCTTTACAGCGCCAGCATTGAAGCATTAGTTAATCAAAATCTACCTGATGAAGAGGTGGCGGCCACAGTCATAGATCACGGTGAAAAAGGCGCTTCCGGTGGCATGGTTTCCGATGCTAAAAATCGCCTTTACGTGACGAACTACGAAAACAATTCGATTTTGCGCCGCCTACCGGATGGTACGTTGGAAACAGTCGCACACGATGCGCGAATGCTGTGGCCGAATTGCCTTTTTGTTGCCCAAGACGGCTATCTCTACTTTACTGTAGATCAGTGGAATAGGAACCCCAGCTATCATAATGGGCAAGACTTGCGCGAGAAACCTTACAGCCTATTTCGCATCCGAATTGATGCAGGGCAAGTCTTGCTAGATCGCAACTAAAATCGCGTTGGTAATTTCAAGTTTAACTGTAAAACCCCCTGTAAATATTAAGGAGATTGACAATGCCTGACGTTGTAGATACTGCAATCAATGCCGGTACTTTCGCTACTTTAGTAACAGCTCTCAATGTTGCTGGCTTAGCAGAGGGTTTAAAAGCAGAAGGGCCGTTTACCGTTTTTGCTCCAACTGATGAAGCGTTTTCTAAACTGCCATCGGGCACTGTAGAAGCTTTGCTAGAAAATATCCCGGCTCTCATTAAAGTTTTAACCTATCATGTCATTCCCGACCAAAAAATCACAGCAGCAGAAATTGGCAAAACTGATTCTGTCACCACCTCCGAAGGTTCAACGCTCAAGATTAATACCTCTGATGGAGTTAAGGTAAACGATGCTAAGGTAGTCACGCCAGATGTGGAAGCAGATAACGGTGTAATTCACATCATTGATACTGTTTTAATTCCTGAATCTCTGGGTAAGATTGAACCCGTGAGCTAAGGTAAAATTATTCTCAAACCAGCACAATTTGGCAAAAACTTGGCAATGGTAAATCCCGCGAATCACTACGATATCATCATTATTGGCACAGGTGCGGGTGGAGGTACGCTGGCTCACCGTCTCGCACCGACTGGTAAAAAGATTTTAGTGCTAGAACGAGGCGACTTTTTGCCCAGGGAAAAAGCTAATTGGAGTGCGCTAGAAGTTTATCAAAAAGAGCGCTATCACACGGACGAGCGCTGGTACGACAGGGAAGGCAAGGAGTTTAGACCCCAGACAGGCTATTGGGTTGGCGGCAATACAAAAGTTTATGGTGCGGCTCTTTTGCGGCTTCGAGAACGAGATTTCGATCGCGTAATTCATAAGGGAGGAATTTCTCCAGAATGGCCGCTCAAATACGCAGATTTTGAGCCATATTACACGCAAGCAGAAGCACTCTATGACGTTCATGGAGAGCGAGGAACCGATCCAACTGAACCGCCGTGCAGCCAACCTTATCCTTATCCGGCTGTCAGCCACGAACCTGATATGCAGGTACTCGCAAATGAGATTCGAGAACTTGGCTACAATCCGTTTAATTTGCCATTAGGATTAAAGCTGAATGAAGGCGATCGCACAAAAAGCCCTTGCATTCGCTGCGATACATTTGACGGCTATCCTTGTTTAGTAGGCGCGAAAGCCGATGCGGATGTGAATGCAATTCGTCCTACCCGCGAAAGGTATGCCAATTTTACCCTAATAACTAATGCAAAAGTCCTGCGACTGCATACCAGCAAATCAGGGCGAGAGGTGACGGGGGTAGAAACAGAAATTTTAGGGGAGCGGCAGCAGTTTACAGGCGATATTGTGGTGGTTTCCTGCGGTGCAATTAATTCGGCTGTGTTGTTATTGCAATCGGCAAACGAGAATCACCCCAATGGATTAGCAAATAGTTCCGATCTGGTGGGGCGGAATTTGATGAAACATCTGGCAACCGCTCTAGTTTCCATGCACCTAGAAGTGAATCAAGCTAGCTTTCAAAAAACAATTGCTGTAAATGATTATTATTGGGGAGAGCCGGATTTTCCTTACCCAATGGGCATGGTACAAAATACTGGCAATGTGTTAGCTGATATGCTGCCGGCTGAAGCTCCTGGGCTTATGGCTCCGCTGGTAAAATTGATTCCTGAATATGAGCGGCATTTGATTGCTGAGCGCTCTGTTGGTTGGTGGTTGCAGACAGAAGATTTGCCAGATCCAAATAATCGCGTTCGGGTGGCGGGCGACAAGATTAGCCTAGATTATACGCCGAACAATACGGAAGCAGGCGATCGCCTAATTCACCGGTGGACATCTGTACTCAAATCCCTCAACCGTTGTTGTGCCAAGCACGTCATTCCCTTTAGCCTGTATCCCCGTGCCCAGATGCCGGTACAATCAGTTGGTCATCAATGCGGTACTTGTCGGTTTGGCACAGACTCCAAAACCTCAATCCTTGACCTGAATTGCCGTACCCATGATGTTGATAATCTCTACGTTGTGGATGGCAGTTTTTTCCCCTCCAATTCAGGCGTTAACCCGACGCTGACAATTATGGCAAATGCGCTGCGCGTTGGCGATCGCCTAGCGCAAAAGCTGAAGTAGCAAGGGGCAGATTCGTTGTTCGTGGTGAGATAACTAACAGTCTATGAAACAAGAGCTTTTCATCGAATCACTCATCAACCTGTTATTGCCTCTGGGCCTGATTTTTGGGCTGGTACTTCTGTTGAGCCTCAATGTTGGAGCAGGGGCGCCAGTAGAAAAGAAAGTGCAGCTATTCCTTTGGAGTCCTGGCTCAAGCTAATCGTGGGCTATTTGGCAGCAGGAGCAGAAATTGCGGCTGCAATTGTCATTGGCCTGGGTATCATTCGGGGAATTTGGGAGTATCTGCATCAGTTGTTATTGCGTTCGAGATACCATGTAGATGCAACTGAAGGTATTCGTCTGAAACTGGGACGAGTGCTGGCATTGGGGCTGGAATTTACCGTAGCGAGTGATATCCTGCGTACCGCAGTTGCACCAACCCGCCAGGATATTTTGAATTTAGGGGCGATCGTTCTGCTGCGAACGCTGTTGAACTACTTCTTAGAGCGTGAGATCAGGCAGGGAGAGCAGCGCCGCATCAACGAGAAGAGCGCCATCGCAAAGGAAGCATGAGCCGAAATCGTTCCAGCTTAAAACCAATAGAAGGTGCAAATCGATCCATAAGGCGCAGGTTAACTCTCAAGGGTGAGCTCGCATTGGCCGTAGCACCCACTGCAATTGTGTTGGGCGTATTCGCTTTGGTCGAAGTGCTAAGTCGCCAACGCCTTTTATTTGCCTCCCTGGCTTCTAGTGCGTTTCTAATTTACCTAGATCCGCAGCACGGTACGAACACTATGCGAACGCTGAGCCTTGCTCAAATAATGGCAGCAACAATTGGCTGGATTGCGTACATGATTTTTGGTTCTGGATATCTCTCCGGTGGCATAGCTATGGTGGTGACAATCGTCCTGATGATCCTGCTGGATGTCGTCCATCCCCCTGCCGTCTCTACTTCCCTAAGTTTTGCTTTGAAGGCGAGTAACGAAAACAACTTAGTTTTGTTTGGTTTAGCCGTCGGCATTACTGCCCTGTTGGTGGGATTGGAGCGCTTTACTCTGTGGGTGTTGGCTCGCTACAGCACATCTTAGTCTCGCTGTTGGTGCAAACCTGACCCATGATTTCCCAAATCTAAAGTTCCAAGTTTTAAGGAGGTTACGACGATGAATGACAAACACCAATCTGAATCTGACGACAAAGATCTCAACGATCCTCAAAAGAATCCCGATAATCATCCGATCGCCACAGGATTGGGCGCAGTCGGCGGCGGTGTTGCCGGTGCGGCCATTGGTAATTCTGTTGGGGGAAAGGTTGGTGCTGCCATTGGTAGCATTGCAGGAGCGATCGCGGGTGGTATTGCCGGCAATGCGGTGGCTGATGTTGCTTCAGAGGCGATCGCCGAAATTCAGCCTGCGAGCGGGTTAGGTTTAGGCGCTAATGCTAAGCCAGTTGAATTGCCCAAACATTACAATTGGGAAGAATTACAAGCACTCTCAAAACCGCAAGGGTAGGGTTTGGGCAAAGAAATAGAACTACCACAGATAAACCAGCGAGAACAAAACAATCCAAATCACATCAACAAAGTGCCAAAACAAAGAAGCTGCACTCACGCCGAAGTGACCGGCATTGTAATTGCCCGGAATGAAAGAACGCACAAGCATAATTAGCTGCAAGATAATCCCGACAAAAACGTGCAAACCGTGAAACCCCGTCAGCAGATAAAATGTCGCGCCAAATAACCCCGTCGTCAGCCCAAAAGATAGGTGGTTCCACTCGATCGCCTGATTAACTAAAAAGTAAGTTCCCATCAAGGATGCCAGCAGCCAAAGCAAGCGAAATTGCGCCAGTTTCCGGCGATCGAGGGCGCGTTCGGCAAAGTAAATGACAAAACTGCTGGAAACCAGTACCGCCGTGCTAATCGCAGGTTTAAGCACCTCTAATTTCGGGACACCAGGAGGCAGCCAGTTGGGAGTTGTCTGCCGCAAGATGATGTAAGCCGCGAAAAAACTGAGGAAGACCATGCTCTCCGAAAGCAAGAACGCGGTAAAGCCAAACATCGCGTTTCCGTGTTCTTGAGAATTTTGCTTGCTTCCTTTGGGCGAGGAGTGGCGCGATCGCCCTGAATGCGTAGGATTTGCCATAAGTAACTCTTTCAGGATGGAAATAGCAGCTATTCTTGAGCAGAAGCCGGGGCGATCGGATCTGGAGAATCGACGTAGTGGTAAGGTGGCAAAGTCACAACCGGAATCTGGGCAAAATTCTCAACAGGCGGCGGCGAAGAAACCGTCCACTCCAACCCCGTAGCGTGCCAAGGATTATTAGTGGCTTTCGGGCCATGCAACGCGGAAACCACCATATTGACTATAAAAGGCAGCGTCGCCACCCCCAGCAGAAATCCCCCCAAACTGGCAATAACGTTCAACCCTTGGTATTGCGGGTCATAGGAGGCAACTCGGCGCACCATCCCCTGCAAGCCCAACGGGTGCATCGGAAAGAAAGTGAGATTAGCCCCGATAAAAGTCAGCCAGAAGTGGATTTTCCCCCAACCCTCGGCATACATCCGCCCCGTCATTTTGGGAAACCAGTAGTAAATTGCTCCAAAAATCGCAATTGTTACGGTGTTGAAGACAATGTAGTGGAAGTGGCCGACTACGAAATATGTGTTATTTACGTGCAGGTCAAACGGCACTGCCCCCAGCATGACACCAGTGATGCCACCGAAAAGAAACATCACCACACCTCCCAAGGCAAACAACATCGGCGTTTGTAGGTGCAGCTTTCCGCCCCAGACAGTAGCAGTCCAAGCGAATACCTTGACACCAGTCGGTACGGCCACCAACATCGTGGAGAACATGAACAACATCCGCATCCAGCCAGGGGTGCCGCTGGCAAACAGGTGGTGTACCCAGACGAATATGCTGACTAGAGAAATGGCAAAGGATGCGATCGCGACTGATTTATAGCCAAACAAAGGGTTGCGGGAAAAAGCCGGCAGTATCTCCGAGAAGATGCCAAAGGCAGGCAGCGCCATCACGTAAACTGCTGGGTGTGAGTAAAACCAGAATAAGTGCTGATAAAGAATCGGACTGCCATCGTTAAAGGGATCGAAAAAGGTTGTCCCCAGCGCCAAATCGAAAAACAGCAGCACCGCAGCCGCAGTGAGGGCAGGCAGGCAAAACAGTTGCAGCAACTGAGCACTCAAAACCGTCCAGACGAAGATGGGCATCCGAAACCACGTCATGCCCGGTGCCCGCATCCTGAGTATCGTCGTCACGAAGTTAACTCCCCCCATAATCGACGAGATGCCCAGCAGCGCGATACTCAAAAGCCAGATCAGTTGCCCGTTGATTAAATGACCCGACGGGTTCTGGATACTAACCGGCGGGTAAGACCACCAGCCAGCCTGGGCGGTACCGCTGGGCAGCAAAAAGCTCGACAGCAGTAACAAGCCCGCCGGGGGAACTATCCAGAAGGAGATGGCATTGAGAAGAGGAAACGCCATGTCCCGCGCCCCAATCATCAGCGGTATTAGATAGTTAGCTAGACCCACCAGACACGGGAACACCCACAGGAAGATCATCATCGTGCCGTGCATCGTGAACAAGCCATTGTACAACTGGCGATCGACTAGATTTAATTGCGGTTGGATCAGTTCGGCGCGAATAATCATCGAGAATAAACCCGCGATCAGGAAGAAGATAAAAGCAGTGATTAGGTATTGAATGCCGATAACTTTGTGATCTTTACTGAATCTGAGGTAGCGCCCCCAACCAATCGGATTTTCAGTGCGATCGCTTTCAGAATTCTTACCACCGGCAATGTTTTCAATCGAGTTATTTGTCATCTTTGAGTTGTTAATTATTAATAAACAGGAAATTTGGTTTTTTGCCGATGCTTCGATCAGTTGGGATGATTTACAACAGGAGGCGGAGCCGGCAAAACAGTCGGCCAGAAACTACCTCTGGCTTTCTGGACTTGGTTTGTGTGTTCAGAAACCGCCTGATTGCTTGCAGGAGTCGGCGATTGTGCCGCAGCTTGGGCCAGCCAGCGATCGTAAGCTTCCGGGGATTCAACGTACACATCCGCCTGCATCAATGCAAAGTAAGTGCCGCTGAATTGAGAATCCCTCAACCGATATTTGCCTTCTCGGATCGGCGCGAACACAAAGTTAAGAGTGCGGTTAGGGATGATGTCTTGTTTGATGCGGAACTCAGGAACATAAAAACCGTGAATAACATCCTGGGATTGCAAGGTCAGCCGCACATTTTGATTAACTGGCAGGTGCAATTCTGTACTGGTAACATTCCGTCGCGGATAGCGGAAAGACCAAGACCACTGTTTAGAAATTACCTCAATTTCTTCAGTAACTGGTTTAGAATTGTTGTTGTTTTCACTGGGTTTATTGGCGGCATAAACAGGTTGTTCTAGAGGCAGGTGCAAGTGTGCGATCGGTGTCAAACCCTGGATGTTGATTTGCTGATAAATGATGTAGCTTTGAGTGGCGATCCAAGATACTAACATCACCGGAAGTACTGTCCAAAGGATCTCAATTTTCCAATTTCCCCTCGCAGGATGCCCATGACTGAAGTCTCCTTTCGGTGCTCGGCAAGTGAGGATCGAATATAGGATAATGCCCACAATTCCCACAAAAATAAACGCTCCGATCGACACCAGGAAGCTAAACAGATTGTCAACTTGTTTCGCTTCTGCTGTTCCCTGACTGGGCATCCAAGAATAGGCCTGCTGTCCCACCCAGTGGCTGGCGACCATATCCACGGCGATCGCAATAGCTAATAGCAAGGCCTTAAAAACTTTCATCAGAAAAAGGGGTAGAAACTTTAAAGATGCGTACTCTAACGGAAAACAGTTAATTGGTTTACCTATTTACTTGAGCGCAGAACTAGGATTCCCCCCCTGTCTGAGCAAACCCGCAGCGGTATTGTGAATCCCAAACTGGTCTCCCAGATGTGCTCCCAGCGTCCCGTGAACGAATAGGAAACCCAGCATGACCACGCCTGCTAGCAAATAGCTCCACTGTACTTGCCTGGTGGCTTCCGGGCGCCAGCGGTAGCGCTGAAACCCCCTCCACACAGTCATGGCAACGATCGCCCCCAACAGCAAAACTCCGCCCAAACCGTGCAAGATCATCGTTGGAGCTGCTCCCAATCCCCACGCGCTCTTGACATTCGCTGCCGGATCTGCGAGCATAATCTCGAAAAAGCCCGCTGCTACAGTAAAAAATGTGACGATCGCACTGGCGACCAAATTGTACCAGCCCACATCATAAAAGCTCGATCGGATTGCAGGGAGAGCCAAAAATTTAAAGATTGGTCTTTCTAAGGGAAAAAGATTTCCTGCTATATCAAATAAGAGCGCAATGATAAACAAACCCAGCGTGAAATGCACAAAATTCGGATGAATTGGCACTTCGTAGGGTAGTCTATTTGCACCTAGCTTGAACCCCAACTGATCGACAAGTTGCTGCACAAGTTGCGAGTTCATTGCAAAACTCCTCTTTTCGTCGCTTCCACGATCGGTTCTACGTGCAACCCGTACACCCAAACCAGCCGAGTTCCCAAATATGTTTGGAAGAAAACCAAGCAGCTCAAAAATGTTGCCGCACCCAGATAAGCAGCCGGTACTTTCAAGGGGTCGCGCCTGCGAATTACGAAGCGCCAACCTGCAATAGCTGCAAGGATTGCCGCCAGCAACCAACCAGTAATTGTGTGCAAATCTAGTACAGGCTTAGCTACCTCATAAGGTTGCGCCAAACCCGCTTCAAATTGACCGAAAATGACAGCTAGAAAGATGGAAACCGCGGCGACAAACAAATTCCAAAAACTCACCTCAAACAAGCGGTGATTGCGGGTAAAATAGCCAGTAACGTCGCAGAAAAACGAGAAAAACACCATCGCAATTACAAAGTGAACAATAATCGGATGGATCGGATCGGGGTAAGGTAGATTTTCGCTATTGAGAGGTAGAGCCGGCATTACTTTATCCTTACGGCATCAAGGCGTTACCGTTACTTTATATAGCAACGCCCAAATTTAGTTGGTCTTGCTAATAACTATTCCCTTATAATTACCACTTTGATATCTATCTAAAGATTGATTTAGTGCGTCTAAATCATTCATGCAATTGTACCGCGAACAAGATGGTCACACTACAGTGAACACAACTCATTGAAACGTGCTATGTAAAACAAAATTGTATCAGTTTCATGGCTTTTTACTAACTTGCTGAATCAGTTTTGCTACCAGTGCAGTCCATCCCGTCTGGTGGGACGCGCCCAATCCTGCACCATTGTCGCCGTGAAAGTATTCATGAAACAAAATCATGTCGCGCCAGTGAGGATCATTGTGAAACTTCTCTAAACTGCCATAAACAGGTCTTTTACCATCTTTTCCCCTCATAAAAATGCTGTTTAGCCGCTGCTCTAGTTGCAAGGCAACTTCCCATAAATTAAGCATAACTCCAGAGCCTGTAGGAAATTCTACTTGGAAATCATCGCCGAAATAATGGTAGTATTTTTGCAACGATTCAATTAATAAGAAATTTAAGGGAAACCAGATCGGGCCGCGCCAGTTAGAATTGCCACCAAATTGCCCAGTCGTAGACTCAGCCGGCTCATAGTCTACCTGATATTTAGTGCCATCCCACTCAAAAATAAATGGATGTTCTAAGTGATAGCGAGAGATGGAGCGGATGCCGTAGGGCGAGAGAAATTCGTTTTCATCAAACAGCCTTTTGAGGACGCGCTGCAATGCTTCGGGGGTGACAATTGAAAGCAGCCGCCGCTGACCGACTCCTTTAATTTCCATACTAGCAATATTCTTGGCGAGTTCCGGGCGGTTCTTGAAAAACCAATCGATTTGCTCTTTAAGTCCCGGCACTGTTTCTAATAAGTCAGCTTCCAGAGTATCGACAGCAAATAGCAGCGTCATCCCCACCATTGAACGGACTTTTAGCAAGCAACATTGACCGTTAGGCTGGGACAGAGCATCGTAGTAAAATCCATCTTCCTCGTCCCATAAAGCAATTTGTTCTGGGCCGACATGGTTAACAGCATCAGCTATATAGAGGAAGTGTTCAAAAAATTTGAGCGCCATATCCGAGTAAACTCGATCTTCCCTGGCAAGTTCTAACGCGATCGCTAACATATTCAGTGCAAACATTCCCATCCAAGCAGTCCCGTCTGCTTGTTCTAAATAGCCGCCAGTTGGCAAGGGTTTGCTGCGGTCAAATACCCCAATATTATCTAAACCTAAAAAGCCGCCTTGAAAAAGGTTTGCACCTTGAGGATCTTTGCGGTTTACCCACCAAATAAAATTGAGCAGCAATCTGTGAAACATTCGTTCGAGGAAGTCGCGATCGCCTTTACCTACTCGCTTTTGTTCAATTTTATAAACTCGCCATGCCGCCCAAGCTTGCACGGGTGGATTGACATCTCCAAATGCCCATTCATAAGCTGGAATTTGACCATTTGGGTGCATATACCACTCGCGAGTTAGCAGTAGCAATTGCCGCTTGGCAAAGTCAGCATCAATTAAAGCGAGCGGAATGCAGTGAAATGCCAAATCCCAGGCTGCAAACCAAGGATATTCCCATTTATCGGGCATGGAAATGACTTCTTCTGCATATAAATTTCGCCAGTCAGCATTGCGACTATTTAAACGCTGAGCTGATGGTGTGGGTTCTGCGCGATCGCCTTGCAACCAAGTGCGAACATCGTAGGCATAAAATTGTTTACTCCACAATAATCCCGCAAAGGCTTGACGCTGTACGTTGCGGACATCTTCATCAAGATTTGGAGTCAGCGAGTCATAAAATTCATCGGCTTCTTTTTCCCTTTGAATGAATGTTTCCGCAAACTCTTCGCTAAAAGGAGTATCGGTGTAAGAATCAGTAAATCTGAGTTGGATAACTGCCGTTTCTCCTCGACCGATTTCTAGGTGATAGTGGGCAGCAGCTTTCGTGCCAATCTGAGCAGGATTTACAGCATCTTTGCGATTGTGAACTATTAATTCGTGGAAAGCATCTTTAACGTAAGGTGAGGTATTGGGGACACTGTAGAGACGCTGTAGGTTGGTTTCATTTTCTGTAAATAACAGAGGGGGATTGCCTTGACAAAATAGCCAGCGATCGCCATATTTTTGATGTTGAGCTTTAATAATTCCATCGGCTGCTTGAGAAACCTGCGCTTGTTTTTCGCTACCCGTCCAGGACCAAGTATTGCGAAACCATAAAGTCGGCAATAAGTCAAGGGTTGCTGTTTCCGAACCTCGGTTAGTGGCGCTGATGCGAATGCAAATATCTTCTGGGGAGGCTTTGGCATATTCAGCAACGATATCGAAGTAGCGATCGCCCTCAAAAATTCCTGTATCCAGCAACTCAAATTCTGGTTGAGATTTGTTGCGCCTCGCATTTTCCTCAACCAACAAAGTATAAGGATATTCTTGCTGCGGATATTTGTACAGCCAGCGCATATAAGAATGAGTTGGCGTGTTGTCTAAATAAAAGTAGTATTCTTTGACATCCTCTCCGTGATTTCCTTGACTGTTCGTAAGCCCAAAAAAACGCTCTTTCAAAATGGGATCTTTGCCGTTCCACAGTGCGAGGGCGAAACAAATTTGACCGTGGCGATCGCAAAATCCCCCTAACCCGTCTTCACCCCAGCGATAAGCCCGCGATCGCGGCATATCGTGAGGGAAATACTCCCAAGCCGTACCGTAGGGCGAATAATCTTCGCGGACTGTTCCCCACTGGCGATCGCTTAAATAAGATCCCCAGCGGTTCCAGTGGGCTGTCATTTCAGCATTTTCTTGAATTCGTTTCTGTTCAGCATCCATTGCAGTTATCCGAGAATATTTCAGATTGCAGAATCTCGATTAGCCGCCTGTGGCAAATCCTGGATACAACGTCATTCCACCATCCACAAACAACGTCGCACCGCAAACATAATCCGAGTCATCAGAAGCCAGCCAAACAGCAGTTTTAGCGATATCTTCTACTTCCCCTACTCGACCGTAAGGAATCAGCTTTAATAACTTTGCTTCGGCTTCTGGCGTCTCCCATGCTGATTTATTGATGGGGGTTTTGATGGCCCCTGGCGCAATACTATTGACTCGGATTCTATGGGGTGCGAGTTCTTGAGCCATACTCCGCATCATCATATTAATACCGCCTTTACTAGCAGCATAGTTGACGTGGCCGGCCCAAGGAATTACCTCATGTACTGAACTCATGCAAATAATTTTCCCAGCAGCCGATGAAATATGGGGTTGTACGCCCCGCCGCATAAATTCTTTGGCAGCTTCGCGGGCACATAAAAACTGTCCCGTTAGATTGACTCCAATCACCAGGTTCCAATGATCGATAGTCATGTCTACGAGGGGCGAATCTTTTTGCAGACCTGCGTTATTAACCAGAATGTCGATCGTACCAAATTCCTTGAACATCTGGCTGAACATAGCCTTAACTTCGTCTTCTTTGCTGACATCGGCACCAAGAGCGATCGCTTCTGTGCCCGCAGCTTTAATGTCAGCCACAATTTTCTGCGCTTCTTCAACTTCCGAGTGGTAATTAACTGCAACAGATGCACCCGCTGAAGCTAGAGAACGGGCGATCGCTTCGCCGATACCAGAACTTGCGCCCGTTACAAGAGCTTTTTGGCTTTTCAGAAGCTCAGGGGAAAAGCTCATAATTTTTTCTCCGTTATTTTTTTATTTTACACTTATAGAGATTTTACTTGTCAAATTGATAACAATTTTGTGTCAAAGTTGTGACCAAACTAGCTACTAGAGATTTATTTCCTTCAAAGTCTTGCTAATTCTAGCGTCTAGTCATTGGGAAGAAAAATATATTTCTATCTTAAGAATTATATTTGTTAAATTTATCTCTTTCTTAAGATAGATACTTTTGAATAATCATTACCTCTAACTTGAAGTTAGTTATAATCTATAGCCTTTCGATATCTCATAGGAGTTACTATAGGGCATAGGGCATAGGGCATACCTCACTTTTTTGAGAACCGCTGTAGTTGTATTTTTATATAATTGAGGAGCAAAGAATAAGGGTGTTAGAATAAAAAAATTGGTTAACTAACGGTTTATATGCGACTTAATAAAACCGCTTGTTAGGCGCAAAAGTTTGGTTTTAAAAGCAGTGAATGGATTAATAAAATCCTCCGTCCATACCGAGACAACAATTTTCTTAGGTATGTCAAGAATTATCAAGATTAACGAACAGTATTATGAACAACACAATCTATCAAACTGTAATTGTAGGTGGCGGCTTTGCGGGGCTATTTACAGCTTTGCACTTGAGCCATCAACACTATCCCCGTTCTGTAATTTTGATAGAAAAAGAGGATCGCTTTTGCTTTAAGCCGTTACTTTATGAATATTTTAGCGGGGAGATGGGTGCAGAAGAAGTTTGGCCGCGCTATGATGAATTGCTAAAAGGTAGCGGTGTAATCTTTGTTAAAGATGCCGTTCAATCCATTGATTTGCACGGGCGCGAAGTGAAAGTAACATCGGGGGATTCTTACAATTACAGCAATTTAGTTTTAGCTTTAGGCAGCGTTACAGGATATTTTGGTATAGAGGGAGCTCAAGAAAATGCTTTCCCTTTCCGTACCGGAGAAGATGCGATCGCCATTGATAAACACCTACGCGATTGCTTCCAGCAAGCTCTTCAGATTCCAGATGCAGAACAGCGTCGCAAATTCCTGACAGTCACCGTAGTAGGTGCTGGACCTTCCGGTGTGGAAATGGCAGGTACATTAGGCGATTTACTACCTAATTGGTTTGCTGCAATGGGTGGCAATCCAGCAGAAGTACGGGTCGTTTTACTCAATCACGGCAAGGAAATTCTTGACAGCGATATTAATAGTCACCTGCGCGAAATTGCGAAAAAGGCTCTGCAAAAGCGCACTGTACCCGTAGAATTTATTATGGAGGCCAAAGCGACTGCTATTCGCGTCAACGAAATTGAATATAAGCGCCAGGAACAGATAGAAACTTTACCTACATCTACAGTAATTTGGACGACAGGAACTAACATTAACTCGCTTATTAAAGATTTAGCAATTTCTGAGAAAAGCCGAGACAAACACGGCAATCCTTTAGTGAACCCTACATTACAACTGCTAGATTTTCCAGAAGTTTTTGCTGCCGGAGATTGTGCAACAGTTCAAGGCAATTCTTTACCTGCCACCGCTCAAGTTGCTTATCAGCAGGGAGCTGCAATTGCTCACAATTTGAAAGCTCTCGCTTTAGGAAATAGTCTAAAACCTGCTGAAGTTAACCTGCGGGGAACGCTGCTAAAACTCGGGATAGAAGAAAGCGTGGCTAACATTTACAATAGCATTGAAGTTGCCGGAGAAGTCGGCCACTTAATCCGCCAAGGTACTTATTTAGAGTTATTACCTACTCCAATTCATAATTTTAAAGTAACAACGGAATGGTTAAAAGATGAAATTTTTGAGCAGCACTTGCACCCGATTCAGACTGGGGAGGTTATTAAATGGGTCGGCGGTGCAGTAGTCGGTCTTGTCGTCACCCGAAAATTGATTCAAATGTTAGGAGATAGCAAAGATAAGATTGATACTTAAGTGCTAAAGTTGAGAAAAATTGTGAAAAAATTAATTTGTTAGCCGTGATTATAAGCGCTATAAGTAGCTAGTTCGGAGGTCAGTAAGATTGCGTGTCCGTTAGGATCTTTGACCAGACAACTTTGGCGATAAGAACTGGCATTATCTGAGAAATGCACAAGTCGTGGGGAGACAAACTCAACGCCATTTTGTCGCAATTTTTCCAATAGTTGCTCGAGATCGTTAACAATTAGTTCCACTTGCATATTGGCAATATCGCAACTTTTCCAATCCCTCGGTATGGGGCGCCCTTTTGGAGTAACTAGATAGTCTAATAGTTCAATTCCTAAACCGCCTTGAATCGGCCGCAGTGCGGTAATCTTGACTTTAGCTTCTGGCAAATTATCGAGGTGAACTTGCGTTTCCCCTTGGTTGAGGCTGCCTCCATCAACTTGCATTCCCAGTAAGTCGCGGTAAAACTGGAGACTTTGCTCGGTGTTGCTAATCGCGATCGCACTGTGATCGATTCCTAAAAAGGAGTGATCGCTCTTTTGATGCCACTTTTCTTGTCCTTTGTCGGGAGGAAACCAAATTAGCTCTAAATTGTGGCCGTCAATGTCTTTAAATTTAAAAGCTCGCACGCCAGCAGCTTCTTTATTTTCAGGCGGTATTGTCTGCGGTTGAGTGGAGATGGGGTCAATAGGAAAAGAGCACAGGTGTGCATAGGCGCGATCGATGTCATTGACCACAATTGCCAGGTGTTGAAACCACAAATCATTACTTTGCGAATCTTTTGGGATGGGTTTTCCCTCAACGTTAAGATACTCCATCAGCTCAATCAGTTCATTTCCAAGCTGCAAAGTGACAATGCGGATTTTTGCCCCATCAACGCCTTCGAGATCTCTGTAATTTTGACCTTCAACCGTAATATCCGAAACAGGTTCAAACGAGAGGGCTTTCGTATAGAAATCCTTGGAGCGATCGGCATCTGTCACAGTCAATCCAATGGCTCGGATTTTTTGCACTTGTATAGAGGGGTTATTCATAAACTTGGTAGTGCTTTATCTAAATTTTTGGTAGCCCCGAGCGGAGCCAAATGCGAAAAATTTTGGAGGAAATTTCCCAAGTGCTCGTCATTAGGCTGCGTTTGCTCGGACTCAAGTCTAGATGTGCTGATGAATACAAAAGCACTTATCCTAGCCACGATGGATTCATGGCGGTACTATCAAATTGGTTGGTAGTTTTATACAATTCGTATTGCCCTTTTGCAGCCGCCTCGCGAGTGCGATTCAGCATTGCTGCAACTTGCGATCGATCCATCGGCTTAAACGTGCGAGCGGCCTCAAAGGCTTGATCGAGGAGCTGCATACTATCAATGCCAGTAATCACGACTGAAGTAGGTAGATTCATCGCATAGTGGAGACATTCGATCGGGCTTACTGTATTGCTTCTAAGAACGTAAGGGTCGCCCATAGATTTCATCCCCAATACACCTATTTGGTTCTTCACCAGCACTGGTAGAACTTGTTGCTCAAAACTTCTAAAATGAGCGTCCATCACGTTCAGCGGCATCTGTACCGCGTCAAAACGGAAATTGTTTTGGGCGGCAATTTCCAGCACTCGCAGGTGAACCAAAGGGTCTTTGTGTCCTGTAAACCCGATGTAGCGAATCTTGCCCGCCTTCTGCGCTTCTACTACGGCCTCCATAGCCCCGCCGGGAGCAAAGATGCGATCGGGGTCTTCCATCCGAATAATTTCGTGATGCTGCATTAGGTCGATGCGATCGGTCTGCAACGCCTTCAGCGACTCATCAATCTGCATCATGGCAGCGCCCTTGGTGCGACCGTCGATCTTTGTCATCAGAAAAGCCTTTTGCCGGTAGCCATCCTTGAGCGCTTGCCCCATCCATCGGTGGCTGCGTCCGTTGTGATAATCCCAGGAGTTGTCCATGAAATTGATGCCGCGGTCGATCGCACTGCGGATCAGCTTGATACTTTCTTGCTCCTCTCGAAGTCGTCCGATATGGTGTCCCCCCAAGCCAATTGCAGACACTCGCTCTCCCGTGCGTCCCAGGGTCCTGTAACTCATCTCGCCGCTTTGAGTTTGACCTTGGGCAACTGCACTTTCAGCGTATACTTGAGCCGGTTCATCTTGAGCTAACAAAGGTTTGAAAAACCCTTCGGAAGCTGCCAGCCCTGCTGCAACTAAACCCGAAGCAGAAGTTACTTTTAACAAATTGCGTCTGCTGATATTCATAAATGTCTCCTTTAAGAAATAACTAGGACTTACTCACAGTATTAGATGAATCGATGCAAAAAACCTCTATCAAAATAGGTCACAGAAATAATCCTAAAGAGCTAGAAAGAATCTTTTCTCTAGCCTTTGTCAGATGTGCGTGAGTTATCCAACTGTCTAAAGGAATAAATCACTGCTAAGTCTCCATGTGTTCGGGAATACAAAAGCCCTAATGCAAAGTGTTTAAAACACATAGAAATATAGAATTTTGCACAATGTCTTGTGTAACTTGTGGTTGTATAGTCCGTGTGGAAGTTAGCCCGACATAGCTTCCAAAGCGATGGTCATATCTCCAGTGCAATAATGGTTTGTCTAACATCTCAGTTTTTACCGACTTGACAGACGTTTATGCTTCTGATTGATATTCCATTCAATCGCTTTATACTCTGCAAAGAAATTGGTATTTTAAAAATTAATACTAGCCCTCAGGTCGGTTCGGATCATTTGCCGTTAATTACAGATTTGGTCATTTGAAGGCTGGATTCGATATTTTCTAACAAATTATTGATTAACTGTATCTGGTATTGCTGAATATTTGTCTGTAGGGGCTCTTTGCTGTCTTGAAAACAGATTACTTTTCCGGCGATTTCCTTGTAGTGTTGCAGCATGGAAAAAGTATCGGTGCTGAAGCGAGCGAGATAGTTTTTAGCAGACTCGTTGCAAATTTCCTTTACTTGATTTAGATAAGCTTCTGACGATTCAGCCGGCTTTTCATACCCAGTTCTTTTATTCAAAATATAGCTAGCACCGCCAACTACTGCGGCTCCCACAGGCCCGCCCAACAGCCAACCTAAGCCGGTGGCGATCGCCACTGGAGCCACTTCGCTGTCGTTCGACTTTTGAGCTGGAGGTGGTGGCGGCTCCGGTAAACTGACTTGCGGGGCTGGAGGAAAGGAAATCAAAAGTGCGATCGGCTGTTCTTTCTCAAAGAATTCACAAGCTTTATTTACCCATTCTGCGATCGTTTGCTGCTGATGTAAGACCTCTCGCTGAAATTTTAGGTTCCACGCATCAAAACTCCCTTCCTGGAGCGACAGGGCCATCTCTGATTGATACCGCTGCAACAGAGTGGGCTGGTAAAGCCAAATCTCGAAGTCGGAAACGCTGGCTTGAAAGCCTTTTGATATCAATTTTTCAGCTTTTTGTTTAATTTCAATTTTGTCTTTGTGCTTTTTTTGAGCTGCGGCTATTTCTGCGCTGACAGCTTCAGCTTTGGCTCGGAGAGATTGGCAAATTTTAGTAGCTATAGCTTCTATTCTGGGCAACTTAACTGCTAGTTGTTCCTGTTGAGCTGCCACAATACTTTGCAAAGCCGATTCAAACGCGGCAATTCCTGTAGTTTGGGCGGCCCCCACATCTCCTTTCAGCCTCGCCCTCAAAGCCGGCAAAGCATCGACGCGGTAGATATTGCTGATATTGTTCGGCAAGTTGGAGCGAAAACTTTCGGCAACAAACAACAAGCGATTGTAAACTTGTTTTTGGTCGTCGGGTTCGAGTAGATTGAGAAAATTGGCAACAAAGACTACAGTGTTGATGTTGCGATCGCTCAACCAATCTCTCAAGTTCTCTCGTTCCCCTAAAGTCATCAATTTGCGAGCATCTAAAACCTGCACAACCAAATCAGCCGTTACCAATTTATCCCGAACCAAATTATCCTGTTCTTCCCGATCGTTGGTTCCCGGTAAATCCAGCAATTCCACACCTGTTTTCAGGAATGGATGGGGACAGTAAACATTCACGGCGGCCACATCATCCCGCATTTGTCTGGCGTCGTCAAGGATGGCATAGCGTTTCAACACATCAGTCCCCGGTTCGCTAACTTCCGTACCGTCTTTCAGGGTAATTTTTGCGCGCAATTCCTCGCCGTAGTTGACATAAATGGCAGCACCCGTAGTGGGCACAAGGTCGATCGGCAAAGCACGATTTCCAAGCATTGCATTGAGCAAAGTTGACTTGCCGTAATTAAACGGGCCAAAGACAGCAATTTGAAAAGTTGGTTTGGCGAGATAGTCGCAAATTGAGGTGGTATCTCGATACAGTTGAGAGTTTTTGTCTAGTTCGAGAATACCGAGTGCTGATTTGAGATAGTCGGTCAGGTTTTGATAAATTTCGGGTTGTGGCATATTGCTGTTTTATTTCATTTAGCGGATGCTAGGAAAGCTTGATATAGCGATTCAATACTCTGCGACTCAGCATAAACATCAGCCTCCAATTTTTTCAACCGCTCAGATTCAGCCTGACAATTAATCTCGCGAGATTCCTTTTGTTCCAGCAAATTATCTAACTCAGCTTTCCGGGAATTAATATCAGCATTCATGCGATCGCCCACTTCCCGCCCGTAAACATCAAAGCACTCTTTCACAGCATCGTGAATCGGCTGCCACTGCTCTTGAGCCACCTGCGGCAGATATTTCACCAGCTCTTTTTTCGCGGCTTTCACCAACTCTTTGCGAGCTCCGTCTGCTTGCAAAAACCCAACACCCATCCCCAATAAAGCCAAGTACAGCGGTCCCAAAACAATCCCCGTCAAACTAGCAAGAATTGTACTAACGCTTAACACAGTGATTAAATTAAGCAGGATATTTTTCCAATCAAAACCCGCTCCTGCCATTGCTACGCCCGCCAGATTTCCGGTCGTTAAGGAGAACAATCCCATCGCCCATTTTGCCCAAGCGGGCGAGTTATCTTCGTTTGAGTTGCTGACTGCTGCGGGTATTTTTTGCCCAGTCAGTTTTTCGGTAATTTTTTCCGTCACTTTCGTGTAAGATGCTCCGTAATTTGCCGCACTTTTCGATAGCTGCGAAAATGCGGAATTCATCTCTTGTTCTGCTGTGAGAGTCCAAGCTGCTAATTTGTCGTTGATGTACTGCTCTAATGCTCGTTTTAGCGATGCTTCACAGGCTTCTCGCTTGCCTTGGCTGAAGAAATCCAGAAATTTCAGATCCGGTTGATACCGCAAAAAATCTGTTTCAAAGGTATTTTCTAAGATGAGAACGTAGGCGCGGAAAGAATCTGCGATCGCCCGCGATTTAGTATCTCTAACTTCGATAATTTCTTGTTGAAATTCATCGCGAATGTGAGTCAGCTTTTTAAACTCCGGCTCAACTGAATTAATCTTTTCCTTCAACTCATTGACATCGCGATCGAGTAATGGTAATCTGCGCCCAACAGCTTCGCGGACGCGAGCAGAAATTTGACGCGCCAAAGTCCTCGCCGGACGCAATTCCGAAATCGCCCTTTCCTGGGTTAAAAACGTATTCAGTGCAGCCATAAACTCGGGAAAACCAGTTCCTGCCAAATCAGCATCCGGGTTTTTCATCCGCAACCTGAGTGCCTTAATTGAGGAAATTGCAAACACTCGCTCGTCGTAAATATCGTGCCCTTCTGTTAAACAATATTCAGCCAAATTAGCTTGAAAAACCCGCCGCAGTTTCGCTTCGGCTTCTGCCAATTCTTCAGGATCATCCGGGTCAATCAAACTTTCTCGCACTTGATCCCAAGCATTAATCAGAAAGAAAATGCTCAATCCGCGATTTTTGATGTAATTTTCTAGATAGCGTCTTTCACCCATTGTGCAAGGCTGAGTTGCCCTGAGTACAAACAAAATAGCGTGGCAGTTGTTGATATAACCGAGAGATAATTCGTTGCGGGCTTCTGTATCGTTCAGTCCGGGACTGTCTACTATTTCTATGCCTTTTTCCAGCAAAGGTAAGGGATATTCTACTACGGCACAATCTATATCTGGAAATGCTGGTTTCTTTTCTTCTTCTAAGCGTTTTGCCTCAGCGGGGTCAATTGTGTAGTTCTGTTTAAAACTTTTAAAATCTAGCTGTTTGGGGCTTTTGCCGTCATTGAAATAAACGGTAACTTTTTTTTCTGAACCGTAGCGCAAAATCGTCAGCAAAGCTGTACAGGGATTTACATCGCTGGGCAGTAAGTTTTCGCCGATTAACGCATTGAGAAAAGTGCTTTTTCCGCGTTTCATGTCGCCTAGCACTAGCAGCCGAAAAACTCCTTGGCGCAAGTTTTTACTGGCGACATTGATGTCAGCGTTTTCTGTTTCTAAACCGAGTTTTCCCGATGCTTCTCCTGCTGCTAATTCTGATAGGTTGATGGCTGTCGCGATGTTGCTGAGGCGAGCGGCAATTTCTCGGCGGACGGCGGCTACGCGCTCTAAATCGTTGAGAAAGTTGCTAGTTTCTACTTTAAGGTTCATGGGTATTTCCTAATATTTCCCGGCTTGGGCTTTTCAACTTCTGTCTTCTTCAATAAACATTTTGTAAGCTATCAAAGCAATGCCTCCCACTATCAGGGCGGCTGCCAGCCAAGATGCTATGCGAACTGCAACAACAACAGCAATGACAATGCCTGTAAATTGAGCTGCTGCTATAATTTTTCTGCGCCACTGTTTGAGTTTGCCCTTAGCTTGGCTGTCGGGTTCTTGGTACTTGCTTGTTATATGTTCGGGCACTGAGCGGTCGATTTCGGCTTCTAGTTCGCGGAGCCGAAGTTCTTGTTCTCGCTTCCGCAGTTCTTGTTCTTTGTGCCGGAGTTCTCTGGCTTTTTTGTCGGGAGAATTCATAAATTTTAGCCTGTTTTCCCCTAGAAAAATGTGTTATTTATTGTCAATGTTGGGGAGCGATAAGTTCTCTATGACTGTAACTCACATTTTCCGCTGTGTCTAGAAATGTTAAGAAATTTTAAAAAGGGCGATTCCCTACGGGATAGCTACGCTTCATGACTAATTAAGCCGATCGCCCTAGGCCCTAGACTAGCCGCTGCAAATCATCAATACCCTTCGGGCCCGATAGTCGTGCGATCGCACTCCGCTTCCGACAAATCAACCAAGCGCGATCGAAATAAGTTGCATCCCGCTAATTGAGCTTTGCTTAACTTTGCTTTCTCCAAATTAGCTCGGCTCAAATCCGCATATCTCAAATCGGCATTTGTCAAATCTGCATTGTACAAATCCGCACCTTGCAAATTGGCTTTCTGCAAATTAGCACCTTGCAAATTGGCGTGACGCAAATTTGCTCTTGATAAGTTTGCTCTTGATAAAGTTGCTTCCGACAAGTTAGCTTGATAAAGTTGAATGTCGCCCAATTCAGCATCTTGCAAATCTGTTTTATAAAGATTGGCTTGAGTCAAATTTCCGTAGGGCAAATAAGCTCGCCTCAGAATGCTACCAGAAAGATT
Organism: Microcoleus sp. Pol12B3; assembly: GCF_036701355.1. Classification (NCBI taxonomy): domain Bacteria; kingdom Bacillati; phylum Cyanobacteriota; class Cyanophyceae; order Oscillatoriales; family Microcoleaceae; genus Microcoleus; species Microcoleus sp. Pol12B3. Next base: position 40,313 of record NZ_JAUBQS010000015.1, on the reverse strand, counting down.
TATTTCTGTTAAATCTGCTTGAAACAAGTTGTGTTCACTTAAGTCAACGGCGTTAAAGTTTCGCTCGCCCTCAGCATACTGAGCAAGCAATTCCTCAGCGCTTAGCTTTTGCATTTTCATTCCTCATGACGACAGCTACTGCAGCCAATCCATAACAGTAATTAATGGTTTTTTTTCTGCGTATTTATACTTATGTCTCTTATTATGTTAAGCTTGTGTAACAACAGTCGCATTTTTTCTAAGATTTTTTTTATATTTGTAAATTTCTGCCTTGCTCAACCACTAAGCGGTTAGTAATGTCAAGATCGATCGAGAAACCAAAGCGAATCCTCTACTGAAATATGCCAGAACTTCCTCTCTCCATTGCTCAGCACTACCACGAACGGACAAAATACGACCCTGAAACCATTGCCGCCAAAAGCAAACAGCTAGATTGGACAGAGCAACCTGTGCCTTTCAAAGAATATAAAATTGGAGCGTATTTTGACCTCAAGCCTTATCTAAAAGACCCCTCGGAGGATGCCGATGCCGAGTCCGATGCCGCTTGGTGGCATCGGTTATCCAGCTTGTTGCTGTGCAGCTACGGGTTGACGGCGAAAGTGCAGACGGTAGACGACAGCTACCTGTATTTGCGATCTGCACCGTCGGCGGGTGGACTCTACCCAGCAGAGGTTTATTTAATTTCCCGCGGCACTGCCCAGTTGCCGGCCGGACTGTACAACTATCAGTGCAGAACTCATTCACTTGTTCATTTTTGGGACAGTCAAGTTTGGCCGGCATTGCAAGCAGCTTGTTTCCAGTCGCCAGCACTAGAAAATACCCAATTGGCGATCGCCATTACCACTGTTTTTTTCCGTTCTTCTTGGCGTTACGAAGACCGAGCTTATCGGCGAATTTTTCTAGACACCGGTCATTTATTGAGCAATATCGAGTTAGCTTGCGCCGTCAACGATTACCGACCTCACCTAATTGGAGGATTCGCCGACGAAGCTGTCAATGAATTACTGTACATTGACTCGGAGCAAGAAGGAGCTATTTGTGTAGTTGCTTTAGCCGACTTGCTAGATATTGACCAAAACTTGCCTAAATTTAAAACAGCTTTGCCCGGAAACACCACCACCGATTACCCTAAAATTTCCGACGGTCAACTGTTAAAATACCTCCACAAAGCCACGCATTTAGAAGCAGACCCTACCGGATGTGACGGCTGGAAACTTGATGAAAGTGAAGGGGAATTAGAGGATAAATATAACTTTCCATTTTGTACTAAAGTTTCGACGGTCACTCCTTCGATTCCTTGGGGAGTGAACCTGGAAAGTTTAGAAAATACTATGCTAAAAAGACGTTCTACCCGTGCTTATACAGGTGCTTCTTTGAGCTTGGGCGAACTGCTAGCTATGCTCGATTTTACTTACCAGCCCCAGCACTATATCGACCAAGGGTTAGACGGTTCTCCAGACTATTTCGATCTAAGTTTGATCGAGACTTTTATTGCTGTTTCGGGAGTGAATGGGTTAGAAGAAGGCTGTTACTATTACGCTCCGAAAGCTCAAGAATTGCGGCAAATTCGGTTTAAAAATTTCCGCCGGGAATTGCATTTTTTGTGTTTGGGGCAAGACTTGGGCAGAGATGCAGGGGCGCTGTTATTTCACACGGCGGATTTGAACAGGGCTGTAGCAAAATATGGCGATCGAGTTTACCGCTATTTGCACATGGACGCGGGTCATTTGGGCCAGCGGTTGAATTTAGCAGCTATGCAACTGCGTTTGGGTGTCAGCGGTATCGCGGGCTTTTTTGACGATCGCGTCAATGACGTTCTAGGTATTCCGGCGGGTGAGGCTGTGCTTTATATTACAAGTCTGGGAAGACCTCGATCGTAAGAATGACTTAGTTGTTATTTGTCAGTAGTATTGCTTCACTAAGCCCAGGCGCATCTAAATTTTACAGTCAAGTTTGATGAAATTAACATCTTACACCATTCTCAAGAACAGGCAAGATGCCTGTTCCACAAAGAGTGAAATTATTGTGGGGTGGGCGTCCCGCCCGCCCTAAAAATACAACTTAAATTCGAGACAGCTTACCTATTTAATTTACTCTTTTCCTATGACTATTTGCCAATGCAAAACCTGCTAAATATTCTGTCGAGCACTGATTCTGTCACTTCTTCACCCGTAACTTCCCCCAATGCTTGAATTGCCCCGCGCAAATCTATTGTCCAGAAATCTAAAGGCAATTTGTTGCTAATAGTATCTGTACATTGTTCCAGAGAAATTTTAGCTTTGGTTAACGCCGCTGCTTGCCGCTGGTTGATTGCTAAATCTGAGTTTGCTGCTTGTAAATTCCCACCGCTGATGGCATCTAAAATTGCGGTTTCTAAGTCTTCTATGCCTCGATCTAGGGCGGCGGCTGTGGTAACTATACGGTAAATTTCAGTGGAAAAAGGTAGTTCAGGCATGGTGTTTACTAGGTCGATTTTATTGATAATTATAATTAGCTGGTGGTGCTTTACTTGTTCGTAAATTTCCAAATCTTCCTCTGTCCAGCCAGATTCCGCGTCAATTGTCAACAACACTAAATCGGCTTGTTTTGCGGCTGCGCGCGATCGCTCAACGCCAATTTTTTCTACCTTGTCTTCGGTTTCTCGAATGCCGGCAGTATCGAGCACCTGCACCGGAATGCCGCCCACAACTAGCTGCGACTCTACCACATCCCGCGTCGTACCTGGCAAATCCGTGACGATCGCGCGATCGCTCTTACTCCACGCATTCAACAAACTCGATTTTCCCACATTCGGCCGCCCAACAATCGCTACTTTCAAACCAGTTCTCAACAGTTCTCCGCGATCTGCGGTTGCCAAAATTGTTGACAATTCCTCCAAAACATGATTTATTTCCAAAGAAGTTTTAGCTTCATCTAAAGGCGGCAAATCTTCCTCAAAATCAATTCTCGCCTCAATTTCTGCCAGCACGTCCAAACAAGTTGTTCTCAATTTGCGAATTGGCTGCGCTAATTTTCCTTGCAAACCAGCCACAGCACTTTGTGCAGCAGCGGGCGATTTTGCTCCCACCAAATCTGCAATACTTTCAGCTTGAGTTAAATCCAGCCTCCCGTTCAAAAAAGCCCGCAGCGAAAACTCTCCCGGCGCGGCCAATCTCGCCCCATTTTCCAAACATAACTGCAAGACTTGCTGCACGGCCATAATGCCGCCGTGACAGTGAAATTCCACCACATCTTCGCGAGTAAAAGAACGCGGTGCTTTCATGATTAGCAGCAAAGCTTCATCGACTAATTCTTGAGTTTTGGGGCGGCGGATGTGGCCGTAAAGAATGCGGTGAGACTCCCATATTTGCCGTCCTGGGGCGCAAAACAGAGTTTCGGCAATTTTTAAGGCTGCGGAACCGGAAACTCGCACAATGCCGACGCTGCCTTGTTGGGGAACTATGGCAGTGGCGATCGCTGCGATCGTTCCTCCTTTTGTTAATGATTCAGACATTTTTATTGTTCACACATTTAAAAGTTCTCTCAATCTCCTGTTGTTGAGTATCAGGCAATTGCTTATCGGTATTCGAGGATATAAATTTCTGGTTCGTCATTCAAAAAAATTAAATTCCCGCCCTTTTGGCCAAGCTGCACGAGTTTCTGAGTCAAAAGCCAAGGTAGATTTTTTAATCTTTTTCCTGCGATCGCTAATTGCTCGCAGGCTTCGAGACACAGGATAACTTGAATTAGGGATTCAACCAGTTGTACGTTCATTTGAGCCACCTCTGCCCCGGTTGTTAAATTATACAGTTTTCATTGAGAGGATAAACAATTTCAGCATTTTTTTTCTAAGATATTAGAAGAGCGTGGCTACACCGCTGGACTTGGCTCGCCATTCCCATCACCCGTTTGCTCAGTCAGTCGATTTGAGATTTGAGATTTGAGATTTTAGATTGACTCCACAGATCAATCGGGGATATTCAACTCTGGTCTAAAATTTGGGGAGGCTAACGACTCCTGTGGGAAAGCAACTATCCGTTTTTGGGTGGGAGTCACGGCTCGATCGTACTTAAATTACTCAGCCAAATATTTTGGCTATTCTGATTTCATGCGATAATGGAACATTGACAGGGTAGAGGGCAAAGCATGATTGGTCAACTTCTAGACAGACGTTACCGCATCATTAAAGTCACAGACTCAAGTGAGGTGGGAAAAACTTATCTAGCAGCAGATACTCACCGTCCCGGGTATCCGCAATGCACGGTTAGAGAAATGCGGCTACCCGGCACAAGTTCGCAAACTCCAGAATTAGTCAAAGTTATATTTCAAAGAAACGCCGAAATAATTGAAAAATTGGGAAAACACGACAAAATTCCCGAATTATTGGCATATTTTGAGGAAAATCAAAGTTTATACTTAATTGAAGAATTTATTGCCGGCTCACCTTTAAGTCAAGAACTAATACCCGGTCAACCTTGGGATGAAGACCAAGTAATTGGTCTGCTATCAGAAATATTAGAAATTTTGGTGTTCATACACGAGAAAGGTTTCATTCACCGCAGAATTCAACCAGACAGAGCGATCCGGCGCGAGTCAGACGGCAAATTTGTATTGGTAGACTTTAGCTTAGACAAAGAAATTAACCCGGAACTTGCTAACTGTCATTTGTTGTCGCAAACTTCACCGAATTCTGTTAAACGGCATGAGGCAAAAAAGCAGGATTTGGGGGCCCAGGAGTTATACGTGCCGATCGAGCAATTGAACGGCAACCCCCGGTACAATAGCGACCTTTACGCTCTAGGTACGATCGCTCAGCTTGCCGTGACGGGACTCTCACCCAACGAATTGAGTGCCTTAAAAAGCAACAAAAACCAAATTCCCTGGAGAAACCGGGCAACTTGTTCACCTGCCCTAGCAGATATTATCGATCGAATGGTGCGCCCCGACTGCGAGGAACGCTATCAGGAGGCCGCCGAAGTTTTAGCAGACCTCCAACAAATCGCCGTAAAATTGGAGGTTGAGCCGCCGCCAGCCACTATCATCACGCACGCTATGAGTCAACCGCGAAGACAAAGCCAAACCAAACTGCTGCTTTTGGTTGCCACAGCGGCAGCTTTCATCCTCACGGCACTGATAATTTACTTGTGGCAGAGTCAAAGTCCCGCGAGGGCAAAAGAATTGTTAGCCCGCGGCGTTACCAAGGCGCAGCAAGGTGACACAACAGGCGCGATCGCCGATTATACTCAAGCGATCGCCCTGAATGCCAGCGACGCGGAAACTTACTACAAGCGGGCAAACGCTCGCTACGACATGGGCGCAACCGAGCAAGCAATACAGGATTACACGCAAGCAATTAAAGTCAATCCTAACCACACCAAAGCTCTCTACAATCGAGGTATGGCCCGCCTCGACATCGGGGACAAGCGGGGGGCAGTGGAAGATTTCACCCAAGTAGTGCGACTCAATCCCAGCGACGGTGAGGCATACTCTCAGCGGGGTTTAGCCTACTACGATTTGGGCGACTACCGCACGGCAATTGAAGACTACACTCAAGCAATTCGGCTCAGTCCCAACGATGCTACAGCTTACAGCAATCGGGGTTTAGCTCGATCGGCTGCAGGCGACAAAACAGGAGCAATGGCAGATTTTACTCAAGCCCTTCAAATTAGTCCCAAACAAGCTGGCGTATACTACAGTCGCGGTCGAGCACGGTTTAATCTGGCAGATTATCAAGGAGCGATGGAAGATTATACTAAGGCGATCGAATTGCAACCAGATCTCGCTGATGCTTATACCAATCGGTGCAGCGCTTACTTGAATTTGGCCACCTACGACAAAGCGATTGCAGATTGCACCGAAGGAATTCGCCTCGATCCAAAAGATGAAGCAGCTTACAACAACCGCTGCGTTGCTTATCTGAATTTAAAACAATTTCAAAAAGCCAGCGAAGATTGCAGTTTGACGATCGGACTCAACGGCAACAATCCCAAAGCCTACAGCAATCGAGGATTAGCTCGATCGGCTTCGGGAGACAAGCAGGGAGCTTTAGAAGATTTTACTCAAGCAATTCGGCTCAATCCCAGCGATGCAGTAGCTTACAGCAATCGCGGTACTATTTACTCAGAACTAAAAAATTACCCCTTAGCCGTTGAGGATTTCGCTCACTCGCTGCGGCTCAACCCCAACAATGCTAGCGCTTTTTACAGCCGAGGCCTCGTCCGCCGCCAACTCAAAGACCGTACCGGGGCGATCGAGGATTTTCAGAAAGCTGCAACCTTGTTTCTAGAACAAGGAAGAGCCGATGGTTTCCAAAACGCACAATCACAAATCAACGACCCTAAATAAACTATTAGTCACCATTCAGATGTTAAAAAAAGAAGAAAAAAGGCAGAAGGAAGAAGGAAAAAGGAAGAAACAAGAAGACCCAATTACCAATTCCAAATTACCAACTTCCCGTTACCAACTTCCCGTCACCAATTCCAAATTACCCCATCCCCGTTACCAATTCTCAATTATAGATATGAACATGGTTGGTCAACTGTTAGACAGGCGTTATCGCGTAGTGCAAATTCTCAGTTCAGGAGCTTTCGGACAAACTTATTTAGCTGTCGATACTCGCCGCCCTGGCCACCCTCAATGTGTAGTCAAACAACTGCGCCCTCCGAGCAACACTTCCACAGTTCTCAAAACAGCTTATCGCTTATTTAAACAAGAAGCAGAAATATTAGAAAAGCTGGGAAAACACGATCAAATTCCATTTTTACTAGCTTATTTTGAAGAAGCCAATCAGTTCTACCTCGTCGAAGAGTTTGTACCCGGACACGCCCTAAATAGGGAAATTGTGGCCGGTCAACCTTGGCGAGAAGAACGAGTGCTGGATCTGTTGCAAGAAGTGTTACAAGTTCTCGCCTTCGTACACTCTCAGGGAGTGATTCACCGCGATGTTAATCCCTCCAACTTAATCCGCCGCAAACCAGACGGCAAATTAGTTTTAATTGACTTCGGCTCCGTTAAAGAAGTTGCAAGTCACGTCAGTGACTACGATACAGAATTTCCGCGCACCATTGCTACGGGAACTCCGGCTTATATGCCGATCGAACAATTTCAAGGCAACCCGCAATTTAGCAGTGACCTCTATGCAGTCGGGATGATGGCAGTCCAAGCTATCACTGGTTTACCCGGTACGGATTTGCCAAAATTGCAAGATCCGAGTCCTTCTCATACGGGGGAAATTGTTTGGCGAAACCGATCTCAATGTTCAGTGGGATTAGCCAATATAATTGACAAAATGGTCTGTCACCAATTTGCCAAGCGCTATCAATCTGCCGAGGAAGTTTTGGTAGCTCTCAGCAAGTTGAGACACCGCCAAGAGCCTGTGAATACCGCTCACAAGAAAAGTATTGCTCCCAGCTTAGTGTCTTCCGACGATCGTTTTTATTCACGTTTGGGAAGTCGATTTTGGTTGCTGATTTTGGCGGGCATAGGGGCGGTAATAGTTCTGATATTTCTATTTAGTTATTGGAGCCGACCGAATCCGATTAAAGCTAAGGAATATTACGAACAGGGAGTAGAAAAGTCTCGCAATAAAGATGCGGAGGCAGCTTTGCAGGCTTTTAATAAGTCAATTCAATTGAATCCTAAAAATGCTGAAAGTTTTTACCAGCGCGGTAATGCTAATTATGATTTAAAAAAATATCAAGAAGCAATTGCGGATTATTCTCAAGCTATCGCTCTCAATCCTAAATATGTTCCTGCTTATTTTAACCGCGGGCTAGCCCGTCACGATTTTAACGACAAGCGCGGGGCGATTGAGGATTACACTCAAGCTTTGAATCTCCAGCCCAAGGATGCTGATACATATTATGAAAGAGGAGTTACTTATTTAGAACTGCAAGACTACAAGATGGCTATTCAGGATTTTACAGAAGTAATTCGGTTGCAGCCGAACCTTGGTAAAGCTTATCATTCGCGGGGGTTGGCTCGTGCTGGGAGCGGCGATTTGCAGGGCGGGATTGGAGATTATACTGAGGCAATTAAACTTGATGCTAAGAATGTTGATGCTTTTTACAGTCGGGGTAGAGCTCGCTTTCACCTAGGAGATTATCAGGGATCTTTGGCGGATTATTCTCAGGTAATTGCGATCGATCCGAAGAGTGCAGATGCTTACGCTAATCGTTGCAGTACGCAGTTGAATTTGGGAGCGCATCAAGCGGCAATTGACGATTGCACTCAGGCAATTTCGCTGAGCGATGAGGATGGGGTTCCTTACAACAATCGCTGTATTGCTTATTTAAATTTGAAGGATTATCCAAAAGCAATTGCCGATTGCACTCAAGCGCTGAAAGTGAATCCGAATGATTATAATGCTTATAACAATCGTGCTTTAGCTCGCAGCGCAGGGGGTGACGCCCAGGGGGCGATCGCAGATTTTACAGCAGCAATCGGGTTCAATCCCAACAATGCTGAAGCTTACGCCAATCGGGCTAAGATTTATCAGGAGTTAAAGAATTACAATAGTGCGATCGCCGATTACGTGCAAGCTATTCGGATCAGTCCGAATTATGCTGCTGCTTACTACGGTAGAGGCATAGTTCGCCGCTCCTTGGGAGACAAAGCAGGAGCGATTAGCGATTTAGAAAAAGCCGGCAAAATGTTTTTAGATCAAGGACTTACTGGCGGTTACAAAGATGCACAATTTGAGATTGAAAAGCTCAAGTAGTCATTAGTCAGTTGTCACTTGTTAGTTGCTAGTTATTAGTCAACAGTCAACAATGCCCCACGCCCCATGCCCACTTCCCTTTAAGAGTTTTGAAGTCTCTTCACCAACTCATAAAATGGTTCCCAATTATCCTCAATAGCAATGGCCTCCCACACAGCCTCAATCGTCGGCCTCAACAGCGATTGTTCGGGATTGTGCTTCCGCAACCTGTCCGCCATTTGGTCCATATCATCCGCCGACAAACTTTGCAAAACGTGATAATAAAACTGCCGCCAAGGTGCTATTAAGTCTGCCGGTTCCGCCTCAGCAAAAATTAGACTACCATCATCTCGCCAAGTGCGATCGAACTGCCTTCGCAGTTCAAAAAAGAAATCGTGATACTCCACTTGAGACTCCGCCAGCATTTTAATTGTCACCTTCAACAACTCATCTCCTTCCGCCTCTGGCAAATCCTCAAATCCCAATCTATTTAGCATCAACTGCCGATAAGCTGCATTATAATACTCGCCAAACTTTTCCAAAGCAGCATCCATATCAGCTTGAGAAATCGCGGCTGCTAGCGGTTGCTGGAGCTTCTCTAAATTACCCTTACAAATAAACGGTTGATTGCCGTAACAATACAGACCGTAATGGTCAAAATAAGCTGCTGTAAATTCCGGCTTGTACGTTGGGATAAAAGCAAAAGGCCCGTAATCGAAACTTTCTCCAGTAATCGACATATTATCAGTATTCAGCACAGCGTGGCAAAATCCTGCTGCCATCCACTGAGCGACTAATTCGGCTACTCGCTTGACTAAATCTGCATAGAAGAGCGCATATTTTTCAGCAGGCGAAACACCCGCTTTACTTGCTTCTAAATGCAGTTCTGGATAGTAATATTCAATAACAAAATCTAAAAGTTTTTTAGTTAAATCCGGGCGGCGGATATAGTGCAATCTTTCAAAAGTTCCAAACCGAATGTGAGAATGACTAAAACGCACCATTACGGACGATCGCGTCGGAGATGGTTCATCACCCCGCCACAAAGCCTCGCCCGTTTCAACTAAACTAAAACAGCGAGATGTCCGAACTCCCAACCGGTGCAAAGCTTCGGCGGCTAAAACTTCGCGAACTCCCCCTTTGAGAGTGAGTCTACCATCAGCGTGCCGCGAGTAGGGCGTGCGGCCGGAACCTTTAGTGCCGAAGTCGTAAAGTCTGCCGTCAGTGCCGCGAACTTGGCCGTACAAAAAGCCTCTACCGTCGCCTAAATTCGGGTTGTATTCGTTGAATTGATAGCCGTGGTAACGGAGTGCGAGAAAGGGACGGACGCAGTGAAATTCGCCGAACGCTTCGATAAAATGTTGGTCAGTTACTTGTGCGGGGTCTAAACCCAATTTCCGTAATAATTCGTCATTGCGGAAGCGGAGAATGTGCTGCGGAAAATCGGCAGCAGGGACTTCATCAAAATAGTCGCCACCGAGAGATTCGAGGGCGGGTTCGTAGTTGAGGGAAAGTAAGGGATTTGACATTTTTATATTTTATCTTGAAATTGTCGATCGCTCCAAATTATATACGGGTAAGGTGCGGACTGCATTGGTGTCAACAATTGCCTCATACCCTTTGTCTCCCTCATTTATAGCCGAGTTCGTTCTCCATCGCATCCCACGGCTGTTTCATGCTCAAACTTTAGCTGTGCTAACATTTGAGCATGAAACATTAATGTCTTCCTCGAACGCAAAAAATTTTTACGGTCAATTTTATTGATAGGTAAATTAACCGTTTTCCTTGCTAAAAATTGGGTGGAAGGATTAAACTTTAAAAAGTTTAGTGGAATGCACCAGCTAATATACCTTTTTCCCTATTTAAAATTCGTCAACACCCCGTAAATTGCCCAAATTGCCATCGCCCGCAAATAGTGACTCGCCCGAAAAGTCCCCCCCGCCGTAATCGCTTCCGGCGTGCGAAACTGCAAGCCATTTTCATAAATCTGCTTCACCACTGCATCCGTCAATTTAAACGCTTTATCCTCCATCCCCATCTGTACCAAAAAAGCCGCCAGCCCAAAATTAATCCCCGTCCAAACTTCCAAAGGATGAGTCGCATTCGGATTTTCCGGCGAACCATTCAGCATCACGCCATTTGCCGCACCGAACTCGCCATCGTTGAACTTCAAAAAGCAAGAATCGTACACAGTTTCTAAAGCGCTGACTGCACATTGCTGCGGCACAATATCCGGCAATCCTAACAGTTTTGCGTAAAATTGACCGCACAGTTGGTCAGCCATCACCACTTCGGAATTACTCTCGCTGTCCAAACGGTAATATTGACCGTTCCACAGCTTTTCTTGATAGCTCGGTCTTGCTTGTACCAGCCAACTGTGATATAATGCAATCTTTGCTTGAGGGTTAGGAATTATCTCCGGTGCTGCATCTTCCAAGATTTCGCCGATCGCGATCGCAGCCTCCAGCGCCGCCAACCACAAACCGCCGCAATACGCACTTATCCCCCGCATTTGCCAATCATCAAACGTCTGATCGGGTGCTCCAGAATTCTCGGGAATTCCGTCCCCATCCTCATCAAAAGTTTTCAGATAAGCCAAAGCCTCAACAATTGCCGGCCAACACTCTTTCAAAAACTCGCAATCTGTGCCGCCAGTCAATAAAAAGTCACGATAAACCTGCAACACAAAATCGCAAGGCAAATCCTTCCACAAATTGCAATCTTGATAGCTAGTATAATTCGTTTTTTCCCAAGGGTGTTCGTTAGGAGCACCCAAATCGTGGGGCGTCGCCCCGACAGCTTTTCTAATAGCAGAAGCTTGATTCCAGCCAATAATTCTCGGCGTATCGTCTCCCGCAGAAATTGCCCTAGCAAACGCTAAAACCACCGACTTTTCCAAATCAGGCCACAGCATCAACAAAGCAAAAGAACCGTAAAGCCGCACGTCCAAACTTTCGTACCAGCGGTAATCAATGCACTCCAAAACTGCAAATTGACCCTTTGGATCGCGTTCGTCAGCCGCACTCCAAAGAGTACCGCCGTCAGTCAGGGCGTATAACTCGTTAAACAGCGCCATTTTAAAACTATCTGACAAATCTTTCCGTTCTAAAATCGGTTTTTGCCAAGCTTCAATATTTTCGCGCCAAGTATCAGAATGCTTCATTGCAGTGCGAATAATCGGCCAAGCATTTTTGCCGTTACGGCCGAAGAAATCTGTATAGCGGCGGTAATACCAAACTCCCGATGCAAACTCAGTAACGGGCAAATCCCAAGCTATAATAAAGGGAATTTTGCGAGTTTTTCCCGGTCGAAGAGTAAAGCGAACTGCGATCGCACAAGCCAACTGTTCTCCTGCTGCTGCGGCTGTCTCGTCTTTGTCATCCAACAAGAAACCTTCAGCAGAAAAGTTGCGCCAAATATCGTCGCCATTCCCCGCCGGGTTCCAGCGAGTTTGATAGAATACTTCTACCGCCGGATTAGTAATAGTGGCGATCGCCCATTGTCCATCCCCTTCTTGCGGTTCGTCCTCAGCAGTCAACCGGGTCATGACGCAACCTATCCGGTGAAAATCTTCCACCAACAAATTCAAATTTCCGGCACTTTCTCCCCACCGGGGTTGATAGTCATAAAATGGACTACCATCATCTCGCACCATCACTTTAGGCGACTTATTGGCATTAGTAAACCAACCAACAATATTCTCCCAAGTCAGCATGATGCTGAGAGTGATCGGCGCATCTGTAGGATTGTGTGCCACCCATTCAAACATGGCGACTGGGTAACTGCTTTCCTGATAATTGTTCGGCAAAATTGGCGAAAATTGCTCGCAGCTTAATTGAGCCTGAAAAACATTTTCGTAAACAAACCAACTGCGCGGATACAAAGCATGATAACTCCCCGAAGAATTAGACTCTTCCCCGGTTCTTTCTTCTTCTTCCCTTCTTCCTTCTTCCTTCTTCCTTCTTCCTTCGCAAGGATACCATTTCCAACTAGATAAACAGCCATCTGTAGGCGGTTCAGTGGACAGTGCAAAAGCTTGTTTCTTGCCTTGAGTTTCTTCAAAAACGCTGAACTGACAAGCGGGCAAACTGCGAAAAATGTGCTCGCCGCCGTCAATGTGCCAGAGGTTGAAGTCGCCGCGGGGCGATCGCCCTATGCAGCCGGCACCGAATCCGCCCAAAGGCATTCCGTGCCAGGGCCCGTCGTCTAGATTGCTTGCGTAGCGGACTGTATAGGGATTTTCCCAACCGAGGCCGATGGGACGTTTCCAGGCCTGTGGGGGAATGTTTGGATTGGATGTGCGATCGTTATTCATGTGATTAATCTTAGCGCTCGATCGAGCTTTACAATTTTTTTTATTTGATTTTCAACTTTTATCGCTCGAACAAATCCCGATTTTTCCGAATATTGTTGACTGTTGATTGTTGGTCTAAAGCAATTGGTTTCAGGTTCGCAGGCTTCATCAATTCTCCCATCTAAAATCTAAAATCGCTTGGGCGATTCCCCTAACGGGGCAGAATATCATCTAACCGAAGTTGCAAGTTCTTTAGCAGAGGAGAAATAATCCGATCGCCCAGGCGAAATTGTTGCTGCACGTACTCTTCGTCAATCTGTTGGCAAACGGTGATAGTAGGTTGTTTTGGTTTACCGATAAAAGCCATGCCTCCCAATCCGCGATAATCAACGATCCAATATTCGGGAATTCCTAAAAGAGCATATTCTTCAACTTTGCGGGCGTAATCTGTTTCCCAGTTAGTGCTGACTACTTCTACCACCAATTTAATAGATCGCCCCAGCGTAATCACAGGTTCTCTTTCCCAAAGAGGTTCGCTGACAATAGCAGTTTCATCTAACACGACAATATCGGGACGGCGGGCAGTAGCTGCATCTGAAAATGGACGGATAAAACAAGCGCGCGGAATGAACCAAGGTAGTTTTTCGGCTGCGATGGCGATGCCGATTTGAGTTGCCAGTTTACCGCTGACGGTTTCGTGCGGGCCTGTGGGTTCCCTGTCAACTAATTCTCCGTCAGCGAGTTCGTAGCGGAAGTTGTCACAATATCGATCGAGGAATGTTGCAAAAGTTAAGATTTTTGGCGCGGTGTAAGCCATTGGAAACTAATAGTTTTTTGCTAAAAATCTTATTCTATCAACTAACCAAATCCCAACTCAGAACCTTTCCCGGCGTGTACCAAAGCCAACTTTTCGTAACGCTTAGCGTGTTCCACCAACTCCGCAGCTTCTTCCTCAGAGACATCCCGCAGGCGTTTGGCAGGCACTCCCGCAACTAGCGTGTGAGGGGGAACGTCTTTGGTGACAACAGCCCCTGCACCGACGATAGAGCCTGTTCCCACCCTGACTCCATCGAGGACGATCGCCCCAATCCCGATCAGGCAGCCCCGTTCAATGTAAGCTGAGTGAATCACGGCTCGGTGCCCCACTGTCACGAAATCTTCCAAAACAGTCGGCGTCCCCGGATCGCCGTGCAGAATTGCTCCATCTTGGATATTGGTACTTGAGCCGATCGCAATTCGCTCTACATCCGCCCGCACCACCGCCCCGTACCAGATACTAGCGCCCGCTGCCACCTCTACCCTGCCGATGACAACAGCGCCTTCAGCGACAAAAGCCGCTTGGGACAGATCTGGCCTGGGCCAATAGGAAGGAAGTGCAGGTAGAGGTTCGTTGAGATTGCTCATTTGTTGGTCGATCGTTATACTTCTAGCAGATTAGCTGGTTGTTGATACGGGATATAATAAGAGTATTTGGCACTTTTGCAGAGAAAATATGCTGGGACGCAAATAAATGATTGAAGTTGCCTTGCAATACCCGATGTTTGGCCCGGAAATTCAGTGTCCCCACTGTCGCCAAACAATTCCGGCTCTAACGCTAACGGATACCTATTTGTGTCCGCGTCACGGGGCATTTGAGGCAGATCCAAAAACGGGGGAACTGGTTCACCTTCAGTCTGGGCGGCACTGGCGCCGCTGGGAGGGTGAATGGTATCGCCAGCACACCCACCCGGACGGGATTCGGTTTGAAATTCACGAGGCGCTCGATCGACTTTATACTCAAGGCTACCGAGCAACTCGCGTGATCGTTGCCCAACGCTATCGAGACTTAATCAGCGCTTATTTGGAACGCAGCACGCCTTGGCGCGGTCAGTCGGAATCGCCCCGGCCGAGGCTGTACGGTTTGCCTGTGGATTTTAGCCCCGATCCTCAAGAGGACCCTTGCTGGGAAGTGATTAATTTTGATTTGGAAAAAGAGCCGGGAGTTCCGATTAGATATCCCTATTTTCGGTTGTTTGAATAAGTGAAGGAAGAAGGAAGAAGGAAGAGGGAAGAGGGCAGAGGGAAGAGGGCAGAAGGCTCTATTGCTTTCGCGCTAAAGATGCGACCGTTTTTAATTCCGAATTACGAATTTACCCTCTAAAATCTAAAATCCCAAGCCGGAATTCCTACTTCCCTTCTAAAATCTAAAATCTAAAATCTAAAATCTAAAATCGAATGCACCACGCCTCGATTCGCACTGCTAACATTCACCGGGCGATCGCCTTTTACGAACATTTGGGATTTACTGTGAGCGATCGCTTTACCACAGGTTACACCCTAGCCTGTTGGATGGAAGGTCTCAACGGACGCATCGAACTAATTCAAATCCCGGAACCAAAACCCGCACCGGATGCTTTTGGAGACGAGCATTATGTTGGATATTATCATTTATCTTTCGATTTAACTGACGCGACAACTGACTTACCTAGTTGGTTGCAGTCTCTGAAAGAACGGTTTGAGGAAGCTGCTAAAGACCAACCAAACCAGTTTCAAGCTTTGAAAGTTTTATTAGAACCGACTCAACAGGCGATCGGGCAAAATGTTTACGAAGTAGCTTTTATTGCCGATACTGATGGTTTGCCTTTAGAATTTATCCGGCGGCTTAATTAGTTAATTACTAACGACTATGGATAATCATTGTCTTTCTCAATCGGAAACTGAGAATAGTTATTACTCTTAATCCCTCATAACGTTTCCTACCAACTTAACAATATTTTTATAAAATCTACTAGATTTTTAACTCAAAATCTAGTAGATTTTATTTTTTACCCTATAATATGAATATCTATTCATACGATCAGGCATAAGCAAAACCCACGAAAAACCATGCAAAAAGCCAAGTCGAGCGATTCCGGCTGCTGTAGTTACGACGACCACCACGAACACAGTCATGAGAATCATAACCACGACGACCACGGCCACGGCCACGACCACAACCACGACCACGGGAACGGAGATTTCAACCTCAATCAAGAATTGATTCCTGTGATATTGGTTGTTGTACTATTTGTCGGCGGTTTAATTTTTGAAGAACAACTCCACAACACGCCCTATTCTATAGGTGAATATCTGGTTTTCCTCCCAGCCTATCTTTTAAGCGGATGGAATGTTTTAACCAGTGCGGGTCGCAATATTCTGCGAGGTCGATTTTTTGATGAAAATTTTTTAATGACTATAGCAACACTCGGCGCTGTCGCTATTCACAAACTCCCTGAAGCAGTCGGGGTGATGTTGTTTTTCAAAATCGGAGAACTTTTTCAAGAATTTGCGATCGGGCGATCGCGTCAATCGATCAAATCGCTTTTAGAAATTCGCCCAGACAGCGCCAACCTCAAGGCAAATGGCGACATCAAAAAAGTTTCGCCAGAAACCGTAGCCGTCGGCGATATCATCCTTGTCAAACCGGGAGAAAAAATTCCTTTAGACGGTGAAATTATAGACGGCAACTCTCAGATTGACACATCTGCACTCACGGGAGAATCAGTACCTCGAACGGTGAAAGTTGGAGAAACAGTTTTAGCAGGAACAATTAACCAGACAGGAGTTCTCACTGTCAAAGTTACCAAACTCTTCGGCGAATCTTCAATCTCCCGAATTCTGGAATTAGTAGAAAATGCCAGAAGCAAAAAAGCTGAAACTGAGAAATTTATCACCAAATTTGCCAGTTATTACACGCCTTTTGTCGTATTTGCATCGCTAGCAGTGGCTTTAATTCCGCCTTTGTTCATTTCAGGAGCAACTAATGCCGATCGCTTTTTATGGGTTTACCGCGCCCTTGTCTTGTTAGTTATTTCCTGTCCTTGCGGATTGGTAATTAGCATTCCTCTGGGATACTTTGGGGGAATTGGCGGTGCAGCCAAGCGCGGTATTTTGGTTAAAGGCTCGACTTTTCTAGATACCCTGACAGCAGTCAAGACTGTTGTTTTGGACAAAACAGGAACTCTGACAAAAGGAGTTTTTCAAGTAGCACAAATTGTGCCTCAGAATGGTTTTTCCCAAACAGAGTTAATGGAAATAGCGGCTCAAGTAGAATTTCAATCCAATCACCCAGTCGCGAAATCTATTCTGGAAGCTTACGGCAGAAAAGTAGATTCATCGGATGTGAAAGATTACGAAGAAATAGCGGGACATGGCATCCGAGCAAAATTAAATAATCAAATTGTGCTGGCGGGAAATGACCGTTTGCTGCACCGAAAAAACATTGCTCACGATGTCTGCAATGCTGAAGGTACGATCGTGCATTTAGCCGTAGACAACCGCTATGCTGGGTATATTTTGATTGCTGACGAGCTGAAGGAAGACGCAGTACAGGCTATTCGCGACCTCAAGAAACTTGGTGTTGAGCGAATCGTGATGCTCACAGGAGATAATCAAGCTGTAGCCGATAGTGTTGCGAAAAATCTCGGTTTAGATTCCTATTTAGCTGAGTTATTACCAGAAGGAAAAGTCGAGGCAATCGAAAAATTGATCGGTCAATCTAAAAAAGGCGATAAAATTGTCTTTGTCGGGGATGGAATTAATGATGCACCCGTGCTTGCTAGAGCTGATGTGGGCATAGCGATGGGGGGTTTGGGCTCCGATGCGGCGATCGAAACTGCCGATGTTGTAATTATGTCAGATGCACCGTCAAAGGTGGCTGAAGCCATGAAAATTGCCCGAAAAACTCACAATATTGTTTGGCAAAATATCATTTTTGCCATGTTAGTCAAAGGCATATTTATTGCTTTGGGTGCTTTTGGGTTAGCGACAATGTGGGAAGCAGTTTTTGCCGATGTTGGGGTGGCTTTAGCAGCTATTTTCAATGCGACTAGAGTTTTGAAATAGAGTATTCGCAGATAAGAGTGATTTTTGCCGATCGACCTCATCATAGTCGATCGCGCGCACCTCAGTTCAACCTCAAAATATACACAACTTAATATATACGGTGACTCCGGCGGATTTTGAGCTATACGACCGATCAAATTTAGCGGAATTTATCATATTATGAAAAAAATATGAAAAATATTGAACGGTAAAACCAATGACTGACTCGGACAATAGGCCCAGCCTTCCTGAAGTCCACCGCAGCATCCCCATTCCCAACAGCAAAGGTTTCTGGCGTAAAATGCTGGCATACGCAGGGCCTGGATATTTGGTTTCAGTGGGTTACATGGACCCCGGAAACTGGGCGACTGACTTAACAGGGGGAGCAAAGTTTGGCTATGCGCTATTAAGTGTGATTTTGCTATCTAATTTGATGGCAATTTTGCTGCAATCACTCTGCGTGCGTTTGGGAGTGGCAACGGGACGAGATTTGGCACAAGCTTGTCGAGATTATTTCAGTCCGCGAGTCAGTTTTTTTCTGTGGATACTTTGTGAAATTGCTATTTCTGCTTGCGATTTAGCTGAACTTGTTGGTAGTGCGATCGGACTGCAATTGCTATTTGGCATTCCCTTAGTTTGGGGAGTGTGCCTCACTGCACTAGATGCGATAATGGTGTTATTTATACAAGGAAAAGGCTTTCGTTATATCGAAGCTTTAGTGATTACAATTATTGCAATTATTGGCGGTTGCTTTATCGCAGAAATAATTTTTGCCAAACCAGATGGCGGAGGAGTTTTACTCGGTTATGTTCCCAACCTAGAGAGTTTGCAAAATCAGGCAATGCTTTATATTGCGGTTGGTATTTTAGGGGCAACTGTGATGCCGCACAATCTTTACTTGCATTCGTCGATCGTGCAAACTCGCTCTTGGGAAGAAACGGCTGATAAAAAATGGGAAGCAATTAAATTTGGCACAATTGATTCTACAGTAGCGCTGTCAATAGCTTTGTTTATTAATTCAGCTATTCTGATTTTGTCTGCAGCCAGCTTTCATTTTTCCGGCTATCAAGCAGTAGCAGAAATTCAAGATGCTTACAAACTGCTTTCTCCGGTACTGGGCGTGGGTTCTGCCAGTGCAATTTTTGCCTTTGCTTTATTGGCTTCGGGGCAGAACTCAACCTTGACAGCAACTTTAGCAGGACAGATTGTGATGGAAGGGTTTCTAAATTTTCGACTGCGACCTTGGTTGCGGCGCTTGCTAACTCGACTGATTGCAATTGTGCCGGCTTTGAGCGTAATTATCTTGTTTGGGGAAGGTAGTACAACTAATTTACTGATTTTCAGTCAAGTGATTCTCAGTTTGCAATTACCCTTTGCAGTAATTCCCTTGGTAATGTTTACCTCAAACCGCAACTTAATGGGAGATTTTGTAAATCCATTTTGGCTGAAAGCCTTAGCTTGGTTAGTGGCTAGTATTATAGTAGGATTAAATAGTTGGCTGTTATTACAAACCATTTTCTAGCAATCTGAGGCTCAATCAAACTACAACAACAAAACCCGCCGGAGCGGGTTTTATCTTAAAGCTAATTGTTTAAGGACTGACGGTTTCAACTACTTATGAGGAACGACAACCTCATGAGCGGCAACGGGACGGGCCGAGGAAGCAGTAGTTTTCAAAAGAGCGATCGCCTGCGCGTAGCAAGGATCCTCCTTAGTCGCAACCAACATCGGTTTGTTAGCTAATTTCAGCTTTTGTTCGTCGGTTACTTCAACTTTCACATCGGGAGTAACCCCCTTGTGGCTGATATCCGTACCGTTGGGAGTATAGTAGTGAGCGATCGTCACTGCCAATCCCGAACCGTCAGCCAAAGAATGTACCGACTGCACCAAAGCTTTGCCAAAAGTTTGGCCGCCCATCACAGTTGCGCGCTTGTTATCCTTCAGAGCACCGGCCAAAATCTCGCTAGCGCTGGCCGAGTTATCATCCACGAGCACCACCAAAGGCTTGTCAGTGATTGCAGTGCGGTTGGCCCGCATTTCCTGAGAATCTCCCGTGCGATCGACTGTACGGACGATCGCCCCTGTATCCATCCACATCCGAGCGATATCAATGCTCACTCGCAGCAACCCGCCGGGATTTCCCCGCAAATCTAAAACAAAAGCATCAGCTTTCTGATCCGAGAGCTTTTTAATTGCCGCCTGCATTTGTTCCCCGGCATGAGAGCTAAACTCTTGCAAACGGATGTAACCGACATTCTGACCGCCTTCTTTCTTGAGGCTGTAGCGAACCGCTGCTACCTCTATTCTCGCCCTAGTCAGAGTTACATCAAATTCGCTTTTACCCTCACGAGCAATCCGCAGCGTGACTTTTGTGCCTTCATCGCCTCGAATTATCTGAGCCGCATCCGAGACAGTCATGCCTTTGGTAGTTTTGCCGTCTATCACCAAAATCCTATCGCCCGCTAAAATCCCGGCCTTCAGGGCGGGGGAATTTTCCATCGGCTCGACTACAGTAATCACTTTCGTTTTCTCGTCTTCTTCGAGCCTCATCCCCACCCCTGTCAGTTCCCCAGAGGTTTGATTCGTCAGCGCTTCGTACTGCTTCGGGTCCATGAAGCGCGTGTACTGGTCGTTTAATTTCTCTAGAGCTTTACGGAGAGCGGTATAGGCTGCTTCGCGAGAGGTATAGTTTTTGCTCAACAGTTCTTGGCGGGTCAATTGCCAGTCAGTCTTGTTAAAGCTGCCATCAACATAGTCTCGGTTCACAATTTGCCAAGCTTCATCTAAGACAGCTTTGGGGCTATCTTGAAGCTCGGCGCGGACTGATTGACTCAGGCCGGGAACGAGTAAAGATATCGAAGCGGTTGTTGCCATCGCCCCACTGAACAGGGCTGCCTGTAATTTAGAAAAGCGTCTGCGGGCTTGATTCATTGAATTTGGCTCAATTCGATTTTAGATTTTTGATTTGAGATTTTATATTGCTAAAAAATCTCACACTACTACTTAAACTATTGTGTGGAGGCTCCACTATCCCTTTGGACAGTTTAACGAGATTCATAGTCGATCGCCAACCAATTATTACTCTCTTTCAATAAACTTAATTTAAAACTTGGATTTATAAAGTGCCGTGGAAGCTAAAATCGAACAATTTTCACGTAAGTGGTTGAGCCTGCTCGTTAATGGAGCTATCGGTCTAGCAGCGCTGGCGGGGGTCGTCGCCATGCAGTCGAGCGGGGAGTTGGGCGGAATGTCCCCAGTTCGCGTTCAGGGGCAAAAGCCGCTCTCTGCAGTGTCTGCTGCCAGTTTCAAGCAAGCCGCACAGCAAGAAGCACAGCAAGAAGCCCTGCGGCTAAAAATGGTCAAAACTATCCCTAGTTTTGGATTTGACAATTTAATTGCAGATTGGACATTTCTAAAATTTTTGCAGTATTTTGGCGACGACGAAGCCCGAGATGTGACGGGCTACAATCTGAGCCAAGATTATTTTGACATAGTTACGCAGCGCGACCCGCGGTGGGCTGACATCTACCTGTTTCTTTCCACAGCTATTTCTTTTTATCAAGGAAAGCCTGAAACCGCTGTTAACTTTATAGAGCGCGGTACTAGGGCTCTTGCCGTTTCGCCGCAACTTCATTCCCAATCGTGGATAGTGTGGCGAACTAAAGGTCTTGATGAGTTGCTGCTGTTGGGGGATATTCCAGAGTCAATTAACTCTCACGAAATGGCCGCTGATTGGGTGGAAAAAACGCCGGAAGGGAAAAAATTGGCGCAGATGTTTCGAGCAACTGCTGAGTATTTGCGCCGAGATCCCGATAGCGTGCCGGTGCGGTTTACTGCTTGGAGTACGGTTTATGCTCAAACAACTGATAAGGTGGTGCGTCAAAGGGCGAAGCAAGCTCTTGTAAAGTTGGGAGCTCAGGTGCAAAAAGATAAGGATGGAAAGGAGAGTTTTGTTTTGCCACCTCGAAAGTAGTTAACTGTTGACGGTTGACTGTTGACGGTTGACTGTTGACTGCGATCGCAAAGTAATTCCCCAATCTAAAATCTAAAATCTAAAATCGGCTTGAGTTAGTTCGCGCCATTCACCGGGTTTGAGGCCTTCGAGACGCAAATGCCCGATCGCGCACCTGACCAGCCGCAGCGTCGGAAACCCTACTGCTGCGGTCATCCGGCGCACTTGGCGGTTGCGGCCTTCTGTGAGAGTCATTTCCAGCCAAGCTGTGGGCACGTTTTTGCGAAATCTAATCGGCGGTTCGCGGGGCGGCAATAGCGGTTCTTCTAACAATAATTGCACTTTTGCCGATCGAGTCCGATAATCTTGAATTGTGACACCTGTCTGCAAAGCTGCGATCGCACTTGCATCGGGAATTCGTTCAACTTGCACCCAGTAAGTGCGGGGATGAGCGAATTTCGGGTCACTGAGGCGGTGCTGCATTTGTCCATCATCGGTTAGCAGCAACAAACCTTCACTATCGCGATCGAGCCTTCCTACTGCATAAATGTCAGGAATAGGAATATAGTCTTTGAGTGTACTGCGTTTAGTTTCGCTGGAGTTGTCAGTGAATTGAGTTAAAACGTCGTAGGGTTTGTAAAATAGAATGTAACGATAACGCATGACAATTAAACAATAAAAATGTACCAACAGTGCCAGCAGAAACGATATAACTCCCAACACAAAACACCTTCTATCTCTCTTCATGGCGCGCTATGCGCCCTCTGCGGTTCCTAAAAAAATAAATTTTGTTAACCAACGATTCAAACCTATAAAATCTTCAGCCTTTAAAGGCGGCACAAATCTCAACTACCCAATTTTACCATGCCCGAAGCCACTCACCGCGTTTGCATCGTTTTAGGAACTCGCCCGGAAGCGATTAAACTAGCCCCAGTAATTCAACTGTTCAAAAGTTCTCCCACCTTTGACACCCAAGTAATTTTAACCGGTCAGCACCGAGAAATGGTCGAACAAGTAATGCAAATGTTCGATCTAAAAGCCGATCGGGATTTAGCAATTATGCAGCACCAGCAAACCTTGACGGATATTACTTCCCGGAGTTTGCAGGGTTTGGAAGCATTGTTTAAAGAATTGCAGCCCCACATCGTCTTAGTTCAGGGGGATACAACGACTGCATTTGCCGCTACTTTGGCTGCATTTTACCAGAAAATACCCGTAGGTCACGTAGAAGCCGGATTGCGAACAGATGACGTATTCAATCCTTACCCCGAAGAGGCTAACCGACGGTTGATATCTCAGCTCACACGGCTGCATTTTGCCCCGACAGAGCTGGCCCAAGAGAATTTAGGGCGATCGGGCGTTTTGGGAGAAATTCACCGTACAGGCAACACAGTAATCGATGCTTTGCTTTCTGTCGCCAAACGCGAACCAGAATGCAACATTCCCAATTTAGATTGGAGCAAATATCGAATTATCTTAGCAACAGTTCACCGCCGCGAAAATTGGGGCGAACCCTTACAAGGAATTGCTCTCGCCTTTCTCCAAATCTTAGATAAATTTCCCGACACAGCTTTACTGCTACCCCTGCACCGGAATCCCACTGTTAGAGAACCTTTGCAAGCTCTTTTGGGCGACCATCCAAGAGTATTTTTAACAGAACCTTTAGATTACGCAGAATTAGTAGGAGCGATTCAGAGATGTCATTTAATCCTCACAGATTCCGGCGGCTTGCAAGAGGAAGCACCGAGTTTGGGCAAGCCAGTTTTAGTATTGCGAGAAACCACAGAAAGACCAGAAGCAATTTCCGCAGGCACAGCTAAACTTGTAGGTACGAATTCTGATACAATTTTCACAGCAGCGGCAGAATTGCTCAGGAATTCCGAAGCATACAACGCAATGGCAATGGCAATTAATCCCTTTGGTGACGGTTTGGCAGCGTCGCGGATTTTGAAAATTGTTGAAGAGTATTTTAGTGAGAAAACAGTTGACAATTGACGGTTGACAAGAAGTCGAAAAACTGAAAACCGATTCTCAAGTATTTATTGGCTGAGTCCGCTCTATGGGAATCTCAATCACAAACTTCGTGCCTTTGCCCCGGGTAGAATTATACCACAGTTTTCCTCCGTGCTTTTCCTTCACCACCTGATAGCTAATGGATAAGCCTAATCCTGTCCCCTTGCCTACGGGTTTAGTAGTGAAGAAGGGATCGAATAGGCGCGATCGCGCTTTCTCTGGAATGCCCGTACCGTTATCGGCGATCGCAATCTGCACCCACTGTTTTTTTGTTTTGGTAGTCTTAATCGAAATCCGATTCGGTTGGTCAACAATATCCTGAAAACTACGTCCTTCATTGCTCTCTTCCAAAGCATCGATCGCATTTGATAGCAAGTTCATAAACACCTGATTAAGTTGACCTGCATAGCATTCTACCAACGGTAACTCGCCATATTGTCTGACTACTTCAATGGTTGGGCGTTCTGGCTGGGCTTGAAGGCGATGTTCTAAAATCATCAAGGTGTTGTCAATGCCTTCATGGATATCGACAGCCTTGAATTCGGAGTGATCCAGACGAGAAAAGCTACGCAACGAAACCACAATGTCCCGAATGCGACTGGTGCCGATTTTCATCGACTTAAGAATCTTAGTGAGATCCTCTTGTAGGAAGTTTAGATCCACATCGTCTAGGTCATATTGAAGTGATGGGGACGGGTTGGGATAGTGCTTTTGATAGGCATCTAGTAATCGCAGCAAGTCATGGATGTGATCGTTGAGATGAGACAGGTTGCCGTAGATAAAGCTGACCGGGTTGTTGATTTCGTGCGCTATCCCCGCCACCATTTGCCCCAGTGCCGACATTTTTTCGTTATGCACCATCTGACTCTGGGTGCGGTGCAGTTCTTCAAGGGTACTCTCTAGTTGTTGCACCTGTTGGTTCAGTTGCAGATCGCGAGCCATCAGTTGCTCTGCCATACTCTTAAATCCCTCAGCTAAAAGCCCCACTTCATCCTGACTATCAACCGGAATAGCAATAGCTAAATTGCCTCTGGCTAATTCCTGGGTTGCCTTAGTCAGTCTTTGAATGCGATGGCTTAGAGCTTGGGTCAGACGGAAACCTCCGATCGTAACGACTGCGATCAGGACACTTCCCAATAGCCCAAAGCTACCCACCACAAACCACAACCGCTGTTGTGCTTCCTCGATGTCCTTGGCAGAATGCAGTACAGCAATTTTGAGAGTTGCCCCATCGAAACCTTGTAGCTTGATTGTTTTGATCAGGTATGCTTCACCAGCAATCCCGATCTTAGTGGGCAACCCGTCTGGCTGGGGAAATTGCCAAGACCGATCGCGGTTAAGTGGCAAAGTAGCAGCCGTTACCTTCTCGCCGTCAAAAGCCACCAAATGTATGGATGTGTCACCGCGAAGCGACTGGAGCGCTGTGTCGTCCATGGCTAATCCCGCAACCAAACCAGCTAGGATCTTTTGAGATGATTTGATTGATATTAACCCAATCATGGAAGCCGGAGCCCAGTTTTCTGCCAGGAGAACTCCCGGTAACTCTAGTCCGGTTCGGGCGGCACGGTTCACAGAGCCATCCTGCAATCTCGCCTGTCTTATTGCTCCCAACTGTGAAGACACTAAGACTTGACCATCAGCGTCAACTATTCTGATCAAATCCAGTTTAAAACCAGCTTGGATTGGTAATACTGTCCGCAGTAATAAAGGGCGATCGCCCTTTATTACTGCTGTAATGACATCATTATTTTCACTCACCGAACGGGCTTTCACACGGAGTGATTCTTGCCTTTGCTTTAGAGTTTCCTGCAGCATACTAGCCAGATCCACGATCTCCCTTCGCCCCATTTGCTCTAAGTTGTTTCTAGCAAAATAACCAAAACCCAAGGTTCCGACAGTCCATAGACTCAGAAATGCCAACAACAGAGGTGATAACAACTTGGCGGAAACGGGTAACCGCGCGTATCTGGACTGGATGGCCATAGCTCTTAATCCTTGGCGGATTGGCTCACGGAAATAAAGCCAGACTCCTCCATCGCGTTGATTCCGGGCGGACTAGAGATGTATTTAATTAGCGCTTGGGTAGCCTCTGAAGGTTTTTTGTGCCACAGAATTGAAATGGTCCGAACCATCGGATACTTGCCCGCTTTGACATTTTCTCGTGTTGGTTCAACCCCGTTGAGGCTGAGCCGGTTGACAGGTAGTTTTTCGGAAATGGCGTGAGCCAGGGAAAAGGTACCGATGCTGTAAGGAGTGCTTTGAATTGCGTCGATCAATTCCCCTTCTTTCCGAAAGACTACTGCTTCTAATGAATTTTTTAAATCTGCTCCTAGGTAATATTTCCGCAATAGCCGCTTGGCAGATTCATCTTCTGGGCGATCGAGCAGTACAATTTTAGCATCGGCTCCTCCGAGTTCCTTCCAGTTGGTAATAGTGCCACTATAAATGCCTTTGAGGTCTTCAGTAGTAAGGTTTTTCACCCCTGTGACGCTAGAATGAGTGGCCACTATAAGGGCATCGTGGGCAACATCACGAGACTCTAAAGTGCCATCATTTTCTTCTGGCTTTAATGTTCTCGATATTGCACCTACATCGACTAATGTCTGTTTAACCCCATCAATTATATTTTCGGACTGCCCTGGTTCTAGGTTGGTAATTTTGACGTTTTTTGTGGTAGCTTCGTAGTTCGTTTGCAGCACCTTCATAAGACCCAACGTGCTGCTTGACGCCCCAACTTTAATCGAGCTTTGGGTTTGCGTTGCGGCAGTCGTGGGCGCTGTTGTCGTGGTGGCAGTGCTGGTCGTCGTACTGCAACTGGGCAGCCCTACGAGGGCGATCGCAGTTAAAGCTAGGGTAAGTAAATTCTGTTTCATGTTAAAAGTTCTATACTCCTATTATCTTGTGCTATTAAAGATGATGGAGGTACTCACAAATGGAGTTTTTGAGTATGTTATCGCGCTAGCAACTCACTCAATATTTTTTGGTTTATTAGGAGAAAAAAGTTGATATCTCATAGTTGATTCTACCCCTCCTTAATTTTATGCTAAATAATTAAAATTTGCAATAAATCGAGCGCCACGTTTTGTGATGCTGTTTGATATGAATAGTTAGCGAGTGCATGATAATTATGAGAGATGTTCTCGCAGAATTATCATGCGCTCGCTCTATTTAAAATTACTGTAACAGCTCAATCTGGAAGCTTTTATCCTGACTAATTTATCTTAATTACCAGTTACAGATGAGTTTTTTGTTGAGCTTCATAGGTCGATTTGCGAGGTAAAACGACTAAAATCCGAAATCATTTGATTTAGGTGAGTTTCGGTACTGTCGCTAAGAATGTTGGCTTTGTCAGTTAAATTTTTTTAAGGAGAGGGAACTGGTGACAGAAAATTGCTGCTGCCTTTATAACCAGATAAAATAGCCAGTTTTTCCAAAGATTGCCTACCCGTGTAATATTTCCCCCGAATTTCCCAGGTGGGATAAGCTTTGATATTGGCAGCTTTGCACAAATCCGGTTGAGCATCTTTGCCTCTGGGGTCGCACTCTATGTAAGTAATTGCGGTAAATGCTTCTTTGCCGAAAAGTTCTTGTTGGGTGTGACAGTGAGGACACCAGTAAGCACCGTACATTCTAGCTTTGATGGTCTGCAAATGGGTTGCTAAAGCGATTTGATCGGGTACGGATTCGCTGTGAATAGGTGGCGCTTCTTGTTCGGTAACAGGCTGTGCGAAAGGGGGAGGAGGAGGGAGGGTTTGTGCTAATTTTTGAGTGGATTTGTTGCTGAAACTGAACTGTGCAATTCTTCCGTCTGCTTTGGTAGTGACGAAAATCCCCAAAGTCAGGAAAATGCCGATCGCACAAAAGTTGAATTTGCTTACTCTCATCTTGGATTTCATCTTGGATTTGCTAGGATTTCGCGAGCTTGATTGATAGCCTCTACAGCATTGTTTACCACAAAGATGTTAAATTGTGCTAAACCTTTAAAAAAAACTTGACTTTCGGCGCTGTGATTTAACAATATAACTTGTTTGTTAGCTTTGAGGGCGAGGGCGATTTCCGAAGCAGTGCCGGTTCCCATACCGCAGGCAATTATTACATCTGAAGAAAGAACGTTAATGTTATTTCTGGCGTTTCCCATATCGGTGAAAATGGCAATATCTACAGCTTCAGAAATGCTGCGAGTGTCATTTCCCGGAAGGATGCCGACTGTTAAACCGTTAGCTGATTTTGCTCCTTTGTTGGCGGCATCCATGACGCCGACATTTCTGCCGCCAGTTAGCAATATCCATCCTGCTTCGGCGATGAGTTGTCCGAGTTGATAGGCGTTTTCTAAGTCTGTTGATGTGGCACTTTCGCCGGGGCCCATGATGCCAATGATGATTTTTTTCATAGTTTTGGGGTGAATATGGTGTTATTAATAACTTGCTAGTTTTTGGGCACTTTTTACCAATGTATGTTATTATATAAATAGTGGCTTACTAAAAACAATTTGTGAGCCAAATAACTTCCTGAAGTTTCCTAGTATTTTTACAATGTATGCTAAGTTAAAATTAACAAGTGAGAGATAACATGAGTGTCGCCCAAAACCCAGAAACAAAGCTGATGGAAAAAATCCGTAGTTTACCGCCCGATAAAATTACGGTATTAGAAGATTTTATCGATTTTATTTTAACGCGAAGTGAAGATCGTCTTCTCGTTTATACTGCAACTAAACTCTCAGAAGCAGCTTTTGCTAAAATTTGGGATAACCCAGAGGACGCGGAGTATGACGAGTTATAATTTTGGTGATGTGGTTTTAGTTCCGTTTCCTTTTACAGATAGAACTACCAATAAAAAACGTCCAGCAGTTGTGATTAGTTCTGACGTTTATAATGCAGAATATCCCAATCGCATTCTTATGGGTATAACTAGCCAAGTTAGCAGTAGCCCAAAAGTCGGTGATATTGTCATAACAGATTGGCGATCGGCTGGGCTTTTAAAAGCTTCTATGATTAAGCCTGTTATTACGACAATTGAAAAAAAACAGATATTCAAAAAATTGGGAAGGCTTCAAGATAAGGGATCTCGCTCTTTTTATTCATAAAGCTTAAAAAATAGACATTAATTTTTAACTTCCTGAAAAATCTTATAGTGTTCGCAAATGATTTCAATAAAAATATCCCCTTCCAACCGAAAATGACTCAAAGTAGATAAATCTAAATTAGCCGGAAAATTGAAAGGATAGGACAGGGAAGATAAGAAAGTTTCAGCATTTTTTTCAAGCTTTCTGAGTTCGACTTCTCCTACCCAAAAACAGTAATTTTCATCATCGGAATTGCTGGGGCGAGAAATCACTAGGTGAAGAATGCGATCGAACTCGATCGCTACATCTCCCACTTCGGGCCCAAAGGTGAAGTCTAAACGCAAGCCAAGATTTTGAGGGCGGAGTGAAACTCCTACTAAATCGGCACTTTTTAAGTCTTCTAAAAAGATTTTGAGGTTGAGTGCGATCGCGGTTGTCATAGAATCACTTTTTCTCCGGTATTATGTGTCTTAGCCCCTGGTTCAAATTTTATTTGATTTCCATCTCTATTGTATCTACGACGGTAAGTTTTGCCCTCCGTCCCGCGTATCTTTGGCCCTGTACGGACTATTTCACCATTTGGTCTAATATGAATGATACTGCCGTCTGGATGTTCAAAGGTTTGATAGCCACCTTTTGTGCTAGTTTGAAATTGGAAGCCGTAACTTTCCAGTATGGCGATCGCTTCTGATAAGGTTTGTCCTGTCAAATCTGGAAGTTTTTGTGCGGCTGGATTCATTGGTTGTGAATGGGAAAGATTTTGAGCGATCGCCATTTTGATTATAAAACGGGCGATCGCCATGATTGAGCATAAAACGGGCGATCGCCCTTCTGAATTATTAGAAAGGGCGATCGCTCTTTTTTACCCCAGATGGACGCTGATTAACGCGGATGCAACAAGGGCGATCGCTCTTTTGATTGTAAAACGGGCGATCGCACCCTATTTCTTTTGGGGAAATTCTACCAATTCTGATTCCTTAAGACGTTGCGATAATAGGCAATCTTCAAAGCTGAAAGCTTCTGAGTCTAGAAAACTAGCAATTGCCATTTCGATCGCAGCTTCCAGAGAAAATTCTAGCTGCGTTGCTTTTTCGATCAGGGCGACTTTCACATAGTCAGGCAAATGGGTCATCCGCGAATGAATAGCTTCTGGTGGTAAGTGTTTTATCTTGAGGGTATCAGTCATTGTTCTCTGGGGATTTTAACGTTGTAGGGAGGATTTGTAGCTTGAAGGATGAGGGTTTCTAATTCATAGAATAACCCTGGTTTTTGCCATTGATAGAGGGTAATAAAGGCGATCCTTACATCATCTGGATCGTAGCGATGCCTGCGGCTGGCTACGCCTACGAGCCAGCCCCAAAGGAAAGCTTTGTGACCGCCTCGCAGTCGATCGCGGAGGTTCTTGGCTTTGCCGATGTAGAGTAATCCTTGAATGCGATGTCGAAAGGCGTACAAACCAACTCTAGCAGGAATTGTGTCGAAGTCGTGGCTGAGGGGATGGCACCGATCGAAGGGGGTAAAGGCAAGATTATCAAGAATTTGGCGGGCTTCTTGCTGGATGGGGTTGGTCATGGAAATTGCCAGATGCAAGCGGTTATTCCATGCTACAAGTAGAAGCGATCGCACTTTTAATTATCCAATAAAAGGTGATCGCAAATTCATTTCCAATAAAGAGCGATCGCTTTTGTGAATCTGGGTGAGAGAGGGATCTCACTCTTTTTTAACCGCAGATGGACGCAGATTAACGCAGAGGCAAGAAGGGCGATCGCCATGATTGATGAATGATGGGCGATCGCCCTTCTGAATTTGGGTGAGAAAGGGCGATCGCTTCTCGATCTATTTTTATAACATAGCTAAAGCATCCGCTTGTTCATTAACAAACCTATTGGCTACACTCTGTTGAATCTTGAGAGGGCTATCTGAAAAGTACACTAAATTTCCAGCGCTATTTTTCCTTCCTCGCTCAGCATAAATAGAGTTGATTATTTCACTTTCAGACATTTGTGAAATATTTTTGCCTCCCAAAGCATTATTCACGACATTGTTGTTCGGCCCATGCTGGACAGCAATAGACCAAATAACATCTCTCAGTGCCTTAGAGTGTTGATTAACATCTAAGTTGAGAGTATTCATTAGCTTACTTGCTAGAAGATCGTAATGAGTGCTCTTGATGTATTCATGTTGAGCTGTACTAAACTCTTGAGAATCTCTAGAGGCAATTTCCTTCCATTTATCATTAAAGGCTTGAGTACCAGGAGTTAGGGGTTCAAGTTCCTGTCTCCATTTGCTAGCTATTGCTGATTTTACAAAACTACCCAAGGTTCCAGGGTTAGTTGCTAGCTGATAAGTTCCATAAGACCAACCGCCAACTGGATCGTAGCCAATTACATCAGCTCCTCTACCTCCTGTTTCATACTTTTCAGAAAGAGCACCTAGTTCATTAAAGCCGGAAAATTGTACAGGTATGTTACTAGGTTTTTGAACTGTTAGTGTCTCCTTAGATTCAGCGTCATATGCGATCGCCTTACTGCCATTCCAGTAAATGTGACCGTGTTCAAAGTATTGGATGATATTCCCATCTCCCAATCCTTTTTCCTCACTCGTTGGAGCGCCCAACCTGCCATTTAATCCACCTGTATTCAAGAATTCCTGACGAATACCACCGTAAAGCGGAAAAGTTCCATACTGGCTGCTAACAACCGATCCATTCTCAAATAGCTGATAGCTAACATCACCCGAATACTGGATAACATCAGAAGTCGCATTTCCCAAGTTATTTTGTTGGGCCACTGAGCTAATTGTCGATTGTACAGTTGTTACTCCCCCTTGATTGGGATCGGGATTAGATGTTACAGGGGGCTCTATAGTCGTTCCCCCACCTTGGTTTGGATCTGTATTGACAGGTGCAGATCCTCCTTTAGGAACCCAAATTTGCTCCCCTGGATGAATTAAATCAGGATTGGAAATATTATTACCTGAATAATTGACGATTAGTTGGTAATCAGAGGCATTTCCTGTCCTTGATTGCGCGATTGTCGAAAGATTATCTCCATCCTGAACAGTGTAAAGTTCCCATTCGTAGCCGTTGGTAACTGGCTGTTGTACAGGCGTTCCCCCTCCTTCTTGGTTGGGATCTGGGGTGAGAGGTGCAGATACCTCTTTGGGAATGTCAATTACACCCCCCACAGGAATCAAATCGGGATTGGGAATATTGTTGTGTTGAGCAATGAAGTTGTAAGTATCTGGAGAACCGTCGCCCATTCTATTGAGCGCAATTGTACTTAAATTATCTCCATCCTGAATGGTGTAAGACTCCCAATCATAGTATTTGCCATTAAACTGATCGGCCGTGGCCCTTTCTAATGGCGTCACCAACCCTTCCTTGCCCCAAGTTGTCGGATTCAAGAAAGGAGTAGGCGTGTAAGTTTCCGGCGCTGTTTCCTTCGCCATTACCACAGCTTTATTCAAATTCACCACCCCAAAACCCGTTTCCTTATCCCATCCGGGCTCCTTCAAATCGATCGCACTTCCAGTCAAAACATCAATCACTTGGGTAGGATTCAAATCGGGATTACTCTCCCAAACTTTAGACGCCATCCCCGCAGCAATTGCCGCTGCAACAGAAGTCCCCGCCATCGTGCCTAAATCATCGCCAACAGTCGATAAAGTCGGATTGTCGATCGCACCTCCGGGCACTAAAATATCCAAACCGTAGCCGTAGCTGGAATAATCCGATCGCCCAAATCCATCAGACGAACCAACCGTCAGAATATTCTCAAACTCCTGGGAAGATTGACCCAAAACAGACATCACGCCGCCATCATTTCCAGCCGCCACAACTAACAGCACTCCACTCTGACGCGCATTTTCCAAAGCCGCACGTTCTCGGTTCGTAAATTCGTAACGAGTGGTAATGCTGCCATCAGCATTTTTCTGAGTTAAATCGAGGGGAAGAAGTGCGATCGCATTCTTCTTCTTTTGTGCCTTAGCCTCACCCACAAAATCAGTTAAAGCTAAATCCCATTCCCCAGAACCAATTGCCCGACTTAGATAAACATTCGCCTTATCGTTGTAGCCATCAATACCTTTATCGTTGCCTTGAATTGCACTCACTAAACCCCAGCTAAATGTGCCGTGTTCGTTACCAGTGCCAGCAGTAAACAAAGGATTGCTGTCTTTGTCAATGCGATCGCGCCCCATAGTCACTTTAGAGTAATCCAAATCGGGATTGTTCGGCGCAAACCCAGTATCGATGATGCCGATAAAGGCGCGATTTTCTGGCGGCGAACTAATCGGTAAATCGGGTTCAATAGGCGGTTCGGGGTCGATCGGCTGCGGCATATCATCGATCGGCTCAAGTCCAACTATAGGCGGTTCCGGGGCGATCGTAGGCGGTTGCACGGGTGGTGTTGGAGGGGCGATCGGCAGCGTTGCTACAGGTGGCGTTGTCGCAACAGGCGGCGTTGCCACAGGCAGCGTTACCACAGGCGGCGTTGTCTCAATCGGTGGCGCTACAGCCACAGGTGGTTTTGTCTCCACAGGTGGCGTTGTCTCCACAGGCGGCGTTTCCACAGGCGGCGCGACAGCAACAGGTGGCGTTGTCTCCACAGGCGGCGTTTCCACAGGCGGCGCGACAGCAACAGGCGGTTTTGTCTCCACAGGCGGCGTTTCCACAGGCGGCGCGACAGCAACAGGCGGTTTTGTCTCCACAGGCGGCGTTTCCACA